>NZ_ALVT01000030.1 GCF_000517105.1 Fischerella sp. PCC 9605
CTATATCAGTTATATTTATCGTTGATATTATAGGTGATATAATCCTTCTATATCAGTTATATTTATCGTTGATATTATAGGTGATATAATCCTTCTATATCAGTTATATTTATCGTTGATATTATAGGTGATATAATCCTTCTATATCAGTTATATTTATCCTATATGCGTCAGAGTTCTTGTTGCAGCTTATTGACATTCACTTACGCTATAATAGGCATTTGAGGTATGCGATCGCCACATCAGTTGCAATAAATTCCGATGCAATAATTTTACTCGGTTTATAAATGATGAATTATATCAGTTATATTTATTGTTGATATTATGGGTGATATAATCATTAGATATCAGTTATATTTAACCTATATGCATGAGAGTCCTTGTCGCAGCTTATTGACATTTCACTAACGCTATAATGGACATTTGAGGTATGCGATCGCCACATTAGTTGCAATAAATTCCGATGCATAGTACTCGGTTTATCAACTATATTTAATATCAGTTATATTTATCAAAGATATTATAGATGATATAATCAGTATATATCAATTATAATTATAACTGATATTATAGGTGATATAAGCATCCAATATCAGTTATATTTATCTTATATGCATCAGAGTCCTTGTCGCAGCTTATTGACATTTCACTAACGCTATAATGGACATTTGAGGTATGCGATCGCCACATCAGTTGCAATAAATTCCAATGCAGTACTCGGTTTATAGCTTATAATTAATAACAGTTATCTTTATCACTGATATTATAGGTGATAAATTTTAGATATCTGCAATGCCATCATAGGCATATTTAGTTATTTAGTTATTAATGCCTGAGTAGGCATGATAATTTATCAACTATATTAACAAGTATATTATTAGTGATATTTATCAAGGATGTGAGAACGACTTAGTGCGATCGCCACCACGCCACAGAAAATTTTTCCAGACGATATACAACTGTGCGACCATCCGGTCATTATCGGTGATAAATTATTTTAATTATAGGTGATATTGACCGCTAAATTTATCAATGATAATATAGGTGATATGAGATGAAAGAGAGGGCGATCGCCACAAGGACACACCGCCCCGATCACTTTCACACTACGCCACTAAATAAAGAGAACGTCAGATGATTTTCAATCTTTTAATTTACGCCACAATTGCCACATTTGCGATCGGATTCTGCCTTGACCTACTCGCCACAGCTGATAGACCCACCTTCCTGTCTCTCCTAGCCCCCAATCCTGAGATGTTCGTAGCTGCAATCCAGTATCCACTATCCACTCCTTCCCCCCTACTCCTCCACTACCGCTCAACTGGGCTAGATTCTGGCGAGGTGTGTTAATTTACTATACCGACCTACGTCTATGTACTAACGCCTATACCCCTATATCACCCTTTTTTTTTAAAAACCCTTGCAGCAAGCGTTTGACAGCATTTGTAGTATGCTCTCGTTATGCCAAGTAATACGTTTTTTTTGATGGATGCGAGCAAATAAAGGTTGATATAAACTAACACACAGTATAAATAGTATACTTAAATTTCTCAATAAGAGTACGAAATATCAATGGTTTCAAGCTTATTGAGAATTACCCTTTTTAATTGAGAAATTTGAAATGGACTTTTTGCGATTTTGGTTAATTTCAAATTAGCAAAAATGGCTGAAAAGCTTAATTTTTCGTGACAGTACGGATAGCAATAAGGTTTGTTATTGAGAAAATAAAAATGCTGTAAGTACTGTTATTAAAGTATTTGTCAATAAAAAAATGTCAATTACTTTTCAAAACATTGACTTTTTTATACCAAGATTTCAGCCCGGAGAGTGTCAAACCCAAAAACAAAAATCCCTCGCATCCTGATAGAGCTACGGGGGAACAGAGGAGAAAAGGGGTAATGGGAAGTGCTGTTACGCTTGCTTGCGTTGTTTTTCTAAGTTCTGTCTGTGTAGTTCTGGGAAGTTTTCTAAGTCTTCTATACTTTCAGGTGCGGGAAATACTTTGTTATTGGGATTTTGGAATCTGTCAATATAAACTTCTAGTGGTTCCTGATCTTCTCTGTGGTCAAGGATATATTGTCGTAATTCTGTACGAGTCATGGATACAAAATCAGGTTTAGTCATAAGTATCTCCAATTTCCGTTCGGATAAATTACAATTTCTGTTTCTTCTCCAGCTAAAATCACAACGTCTTTTGTACGTTTATCTATAGTCACTAAGTTTATAGGTAAATACATTTTAGTATTTTGATAGCAAAGGATGAAGCAAGTTTTAATTTGTTCTTGTGTAGGCATTATTTTTATAGATGTTAATTATTTCTTGCTTTTAAAGCTTTTTTGATTTGTTTGTACTCGTTTTCATCAGTCACATTTTCAAGCATTCTTAATTCTTCCATAAGTTCAGGTCGTTCCCATTGTTTTAATTGGTTATATAGTCTCATAACATCTTTACGATGTTTAGAATTGACAAATTTACAACCTAAAGGTGTGAATGAATAGAATTTTTTGGTGTCACTAATTTCATCATGTGGCAATAACATTTTACGTTTTTCACTGTTCATTTCACGCCATTCTGATAAGCTTAGTAATCGTTTAGTTATTAGTTCGTGAATATCACTTTCACCATTAGCAATATCTTCAAAAATACTAGCTGCTACATCATCACCATCTTTACCATTTTTCTTAGATAGTCCTCTAATTTTAGTATTTGTTTCACCGTTAACAGAATTGTAAAGACGATAGTCGGATTTGTTTCTAATTTGAGATTCTGTGTATAATTTTTTAACTTCAAAACTGAATTGGTCATATTTGAAAATGTCCAATTCTCCAAATTGTTGTTTAAGATGTTGCCATGCTAAATCTTGAACATGGTTGTTTTTATCCAGAATGTTGAACATACTTTCATTTTGTAAAATGTTATGACTGTATAGTGCTTTGATTTCTACAACTCTTTGTCTGTTACTACCTTTAAAGTTTTCAAATCCCAGATTGGTGAAAATATCTAGGGATTTTGCTTTGTAAAAAGCCACTTTGTTAACATCAAATACTCCCCCATCTGTGATAGACATTAGACTGTAAAGTCCTTTAGCCATACACCATGCAAGTGTTCTAGCACGTGCGGTGATGTTGTTTCCTACGATAAAATTACTGATTCCAGTTCCGTCACCTGCAAAGTAGCTAGAGGCAATACACCCGTAAATTGTATTTACAATCAACTTGATGAACTCTTGTACAGAATTCTGATATAGCCAATCTGTTTTTGTAAACTCTATACCATCTATTACTTGACGTTCAGGTATATCATTAGCTGTAGCATCTTTGTTATCTTTACCAAAATATTTATTGTAGAGTTTGACTTTATTTTTGTGTGTAGCGCGTCTGTCGATTAACGTACCTGCTAAATCTTTAAGTTCAACTCTTGCCCACTTGGTACACCAAGTTAAACCATTTAAACCAAGTTCTTTAATTGATTTCATTTCGCACATTTCCGGAGTGACTTTATCAATTTCATCCCGTTTATCGTAATAAGCGAAACATTCAATTCTTGCGTTTTCTCTAATCCAAGCAAGTTCTGAATTGGCTGTATAGTTAAGAATAATTTGATACAAATCATGATTAAATGCTGCCATATGTACTTGGTTAGTAGACATGTACATTGATGCATCGTATTGCTTATCAGCGTCGCTGTTATTTTCAGCAAAATGTGATTGATACCAATCCCATGATGTAAAAGCTTTTTCCTCTTTAGAGAGGAGTAAATCTTGTTTGAATGGTGCATCTTTCCAAGAAATACGGGCTACCCACAGACCAGGTATTAAGTATTTTGAATAAGTCTTTTCCCAATCACTAAAGTTTATGGGGAATTTGATAATTGATGGATTGCCTATAGGGAAGATTTGATTTTTAAGACCGTTACCGTAACAACCGTTAATATCGATATCAACTAGCACCCCATCTAAAGCATCTATTGTTGAGCGCTCTTTAACGCAGCGACCGCCATCTGTCATACCTAAGTAGAGGAGTGCTTGATTCCCTACCAAGTGGGATAGTTGTTTCATTGCTTCCGGACTAGCAAGTCGGTTATACCAATACAGAGGCTTGATATTTTCACTATTATCTTGGGTGGGTAATATTACGTTTGGACGTGCTGCAAGCCATTCTGAGGCGATACGAGCGGTTATCTTACCTGTACTCAGTCCCCAATCGTTGCTAGGTTGTACGCCTACTGTAGAGGCAATGTCATTGTAAAACTCAATTGTTTTATCATGCACGGTCTTGAGATACCTAACGTCACCTCTAATATATGGGATAAACGCCTTGGGTTTTTGTATTAGAAAATCAAGAGGGTTATTGTTTTTCTCCCAGTTCCAAACTGTTTTATCGTCTGTTGGTAATCCTACATTTTGTAAATAGGTTTTTAATCCTTTACCACCTTGCATTGCACATATGTCAATCAATTCTATTGATAAGCAATGCCATTTCATACCCTTTTGAGTAGGTAACAAAACTTCAAAGGGAAGTGCTATAGGCTTGTTAAATTTGGTAGTAATCCGTCTAATTCTTTCAAGATATTGCAGGCAGTAATAGAGAAAATCAGTGTCTTTAGCCCATAGTAATTCTAAATCTTTAAAGCTGAAGAAAAAGTACATTTTCAGTGTTTTAACACGATTCCGTTGCAAGTCTTTAATTGGTCGCCATTGAATTTTGTAGATATCATTTAAAAAATCAAGGATTACAAAAGGTGTCTTGAATACTTTTAATGATTGGAGTTCACCTATTAGTTTCATTTTACGCTTGACATCTACCATGATTGGTGGAAATTTAGCAGGATGACTGTTTGGGTGTAAGTATTCAGCACAATTATTTGAACTGTACAGAGAAATACAAAAGGGTATTGTACGCTGGTCTGTTATCGCTAAATATTCGGTATCAAATCCTATTTCATCCCAATCATTTGGTAATTCTAAAAGGTCTGTAACATTTTGGTTAAGAGTTTTGTTTTTTAACTCCTTAATATCGACTTTTGCATTTACAAATTCATCTTCATCAGTCGTATCGTTTTGTTGAATTTTGGCTCGTAGCATAGCTGGTGTAACAACAGCACCGCCAAATTCATCGTCATCAAAAGTATTATTTTGTAACATACAAATAACTCCTTACATTGTTTTTCGTAGGAGTCAGCCAAGTCAGATAAATTTGAATATGGATAATCTTGAAGTGGTTGTATGCTCTCAACACACAACCACATTCAAACTTATAAGACTCGTCAGACTGAATTATTTATCATCTCCACCATCGGCTTCTAGGTCGATGGTTATTTCTTTTTCAGACAGTCCTTCATCAGCCGTATAATCGCGTAATTGCTTTCCGTCTGCCCTGAGTAAAGGTTGTAAAGTCTCTATTTCAATGCGGTATAGGTTTGTTTCTCCTTGAGTCATTAGACCTTTGAAAACCAAACCTTTCTGAGAATCCAAGAAATCGTAGATACCTGACAAGTCTTGATTAACAACGTATCCAAACTCATCATCAACATCCAAAATCGTTTCTTCTTGGTTTGGAGCAGTGTAACCCATTGTTTTAAGCAATCTACCCAAAAGATTTAATTCACTGTAACGGTAGGATGATAGAACGCTGATATTTGCAGGATTTTCACGGCTCACATCCATACAGGAAAAAACAATTTTTAAAAATGGTCGTTCTCCGTTTTTGGTTACAGAATGCTGGTATCCTGCAAATGTTAATCGGGCAGTACCGTCTTTTTTGCTGGTCAGAGGAGTAAACGACCGTTTAAACATTTGTTCTGATTGCATTGTTTTAACCTTTTTACTAGGTTGAGTTGTAGATTGAATTACTGATTGGCTTGAAGTCTGGTTATTTTTGCGAGTAACCATTTTTTGTCCTTTGAACATATGTTCTTGAATCAATGGCGTACCTTCCCGGTCGTCACTTTTTGTTTAATGTTGGTCGCTGGCTGATATACTCTAGAGGTTTGCCAGATTCTCTTGTTTGCGCCTTCGCTTCACATCTTTAATGTAATCCAAATGGATTAACATATGGGTGACATGTAGACAGTTTGTTAAAGTGTCACAATTGGGTTAACAAATGGAATAACAAGATGAGTTATAATTAAAGAAAACTATGTGGTAATGGGTAGTATGTCTGTAGAAAAGAAAGATGCACGTTTGAGTGTAAGGATCAGCCCTCAAGAACTACAAGAAATAAAAGATTTTGCTGATGAGAATGGGTTAGCTTTTACAGACTTTGTATTAGGGGCTATTCGAGATGCGATGCACAAAAAACCTGAATCTGAAGAATTTGTTGCTTTAGTTCGCCGTGTAGCGGCATTAGAAAAAACCGTATATAAACAATCTCAAGCCGCTTAAAATTTTTAAACCTTTAAAAATTTCCAACAATCAGACTTTAAACTTATCCCCGGACATTTCCGGACGGGGATTTTTATTGAGTTTCGTCCTAGTTCCTAGCATCAAAATTTGTACCTGTTTTTCGATTTCGCGCTAGTTCTTAGCACGAAAATTTTTATATCTGCGTTATGCAAACATAAATTTTCGTGGTATACAATCGCTTTTTAGGGGTAAATCTGCCCAAAAGATTTAATTCACTGTAGCGATAGGATGATAGAACGCTGATATTTGCAGGATTTTCACGGGTTACATCCATACAGGAAAAAACAATTTTTAAAAATGGTCGTTCTCCGTTTTTGGTTACTGAATGCTGGTATCCTGCAAATGTTAATCGGGCAGTACCGTCTTTTTTGCTGGTCAGAGGAGTAAATGAACGTTTAAACATTTGTTCGAGTTGCATAGTTTTAGCCTTTTTACTAGGTTGAGTTGTTGGTTGAATTACTGATTGGCTTGAAGTCTGGTTATTTTTGCGAGTAACCATTTTTTGTCCTTTTCGTTTGGTAGATACCACTATAACTTAAATATTTGAGTACGTGAATGTTTAAGTATTTGATTAGATTATTTAATCATGAATAAGGTATAATATACTTAAATACTCAAATATTTGATTAGTCGGTTATTATGATAAGCGTAGATGTGGGACAGAAAATTGTGATTTGCAATCTTCAAAAATATATGGAAGACAGTGATTTGAATATCACTCAACTTTCTAAAATTATTGGTGTTACTCAAAATACGATTCGTAGTTATGTGCAGAATCGGTTTAATAGAATCGATTGTGAAGTAGCTATAAAAATTTGTAATCATTTTGATGTTTCTTTTGGTGAGATGTTTGAAATTGTGAAAGGTAATTAATATGACTTCTGGGGTGTACATGATTACATTACTTAATACTGGTGAAAGATATATTGGTTCATCAAAAAATAACGAATCAAAAATTATGCAGAGCAGCACGGAATGAGCCAAGCTGAGTTTTGCTTGAGCGCTATATTTGCAGCTATGGGTGATGAGATAAAAGAACCAGTACTTGAAAATGTTATGACCAGGTTAGCGGCTCTAGAACGGGTTGTATTTCAAAAAGCTGCATAACACCCCTTCCTAACAATCAGTTTTATCTTGAACCCGCGCTAGCGGGCATTTTTATGCCGTGTCGGTCGCATATCTCTTGAAATTTTTGAAATTGTTTAGGTGTTAGATGCCTTCGTGAGCGTATATTACGCAAGAAAAAAGATTCTCAAGCTTTAACACTTTCGCGGTTTAACAGATTATCTATAGATTGGCGGCGTTCCTCATATTGCTTATCGATACGTGGATCGGGCAACCATTTAATGTGGCGATCGCATTCTCCACATACCAGTGCGCCAAAATGCATTCCAGGTAGATTAGTTTTTTCAATTAAATTGCTGTTTTTGCAATAAGGGCATTGTTTGGTAAAATTGGGCATAGTAAAACTAGCGCCTCCTGTGCGCGGGTATTGTAAACATCAATTGAGTAAAACCCTGATATTACCTCTCGTTCAGACTGTGTTGATTGCGAGGGGTTTTTGCTTATGTTTCTACGATAAAATGCCTATTTAGAAAATTACCAAGAAAAAAATGATTTTCTAAAACTCTTGTTACGTAAGGCTTAAACCTTACGCTAAATCCATTTTCAGTTCTTGTTTAACTTGTTCCCAAGATACAGTGCCGTTAATACGTATATCTTCCCTAGCTTCTTTAATAGTTTTTAAATCTTCTTCATCCTCTTCATCATCGATTCTTTTTAAGAGTGCGTAAATCTCATCTAAAGTACTGTCATAAGCTTGATTCAGCAGTACGTTAATATTTTTAATTAGTTCTTCTCTCTCGCGTTCGGTTTTCATTCATTTTTTCACCTCAGACTTTTTACTGGTAACTAATATCTCGACATTTAGCTGAGAGTGGCTACGACATCCATTTATACAGAATTTGGGATGATATAGGTACTTGGCCAATCTACTAAGTTACCGCCTTTTAGCCGATTTTAAAAAAGTAAAGGGAATTCCTAAGCGCCCTCGCTATACGTTGCACTTGCCTTAAGGTTTTGTGGGAGCGAATTTGAGAAGCCCCCTTGTTGTTGTGATGCCTGCGGTCTTTCATTTGTCTGTTTGCCTTTTCCTTGTGGAAAGATGTGAAAACCAAGCTTCAAAAAGTTAATTATGGGGATTTCTCTTCCCAAGGATTAATAATAAAAATTCCGCAGCCTGCAAAATCAGAAACATTACGAGTTGCTATAGCTGCGTTACGAGAGTAACAAATAGCAGCAATTTGGGCATCAGCTTGAGATATGGGAGTCCCACTGACTCGTCTTTGGGCTGAAATATTAGCAAAAGCTACAGCAGCAGATTCATCAAAGGTCAGAACACGTCCTACAAAGTCTTCTGCAAACATTAAAGTAGCGGCTTGGTAGAGTTCATATTTCCGCTTTCCTTCTGGTAAAATAGCGATGCCATAGAGTATTTCGGCTTGTGTAATTGTTGTAGTAAACAAAGTTGTTACAGGTTGTCGGGCTGCCCAATTGCGAACTACTGTAGACCCTTGGGGTTTGATTAATTCTGACAATACATTAGTATCAAGAATAATCATTATTCAAAAGTGGGTGCAGTCCGCATAGGTTCTCTGGTAATTTCTCCTAGTTCAAAATCTCCCAAGTGGGCAAAGCGTTTTTCTATCATATTTACAATATTTACAGGCGGTTTTTGATTTTCTATTAAAGCAAGACGAAGAATCTCTTTTACTTCTTCTTCTAAGGAACGACCATTTTTTGCAGCTCGTTGTTGCAAGAGGTTTTTGATGTTATCGTCAATGTTAAAAATGGTAATGTTTGTCATGGTGAATGAATTGAGTTGTGATGTGTTTATATATTTAATAATTATATTTTAGCTACATCCTTTTTCAGTTCCTGTTTAACTTGTTCCCAAGAAACTGTACCATTAATTTGTATGTCTTCTTTAGCAGCGTGATAAGCTTTTAAATCTTCTTCATCTTCTTCATCCTCAATTCTTTTTAAAAGTGCGTAAATCTCATCTAGAGTACTATCGTAGGCTTGATTTAATAGCACGTTAATCTCTCTAATTAATTCTTCTCTTTCCCGTTCGGTTTTCATAAACAAACCTCTTTTATATCAATAATTTCAGGATAACAAAGTTAAATTGTGTATACAGGTTCGTCCTCACCAATTTCAGTGAGTGTTTTTTCAGTAATGATGTCTGCCGCTACTGCTAGCTCAATAATGACTGCTGTGTCTGCAACAGACCAGTTTTTGATTTTGGCGATATCTTCTACTAATAGTGGTCTAGGATATTGTTTTTGTAATAGTTTGTGTAAAGTTTTTAGCTTAAGTCCCAGTTGTTGGGCGGTTTCTATATCAATCATCATGGTAGTTCTGTCTATAGCTAATTTTTAAATTTCAAATTTTTCATCAGCTTTCTTTTTTTCAATCCAAAGCTTTAAAGCTTCGTTTACGGCATCTGATAAAGAAATACCTGTTAATGCACATATAGCTCTAGTTTTACTTGCGATCTCTTTTTCTATATCGGCTGTAACTTTAGTGTAATTGGGGTCTTGTCTTTTACTTTTTAAAAGTTTTGATTCAATGTTTTCTGTAACTATTTTTAATTGGATATTTAGAGGTGGATTGAAATACTCAATTAAAGCTGTCTCAATCTCTGGTAGTAAGTCTAGTAGGTCTATGAACAGATAGGCAATCTTGATGTTACCAATTGCGTTTAACTCTTCATACTTGTGATGCTTGCTCCATCGGCTACGAACATTCTTAGCGCGTCCAATGTATTGGATGTTGCCCAATGAATCAATAGCAAAGTAGATAGCTGGACGTTTAGGAAATGCTGTCTTTTCATCCAGTGGCAACCAGGGAAGGGTTTTTAAATCAAGGGTAGATGGATTAATCATTATCTTCTACATCTGTTGTATTTGATAAATATCCTTTTTGCGTAAGAATTTCTTTTAACAATTGATTAATAGCAGCATTTTCACTGATTAATTGCTCATCTGCATATCTTTGTAAAGCTTCATTTATTTCCGATATTAATCTTGTTGTTTTAGAAACAGTTTCACGTTTTTTCTTTAATCTACCGTTTAAGCACGGTTTGAAATAATCAATTAAAGCTATTTCAATTTTTGGTAGTAGTTCTGGTGTATCTATAGACAAGTAGGCGATTTTAATATTGCCTATACGATTTAAATGACTGTATTTATGATGATTTAACCATCGACTACGCACATTTTTGGCACGTCCAATGTATTGGACAGTTCCAAGTGAATCAATTGCAAAATAAATGCAAGATTTTTCGGTAAATACTGAGCGCTTGTTCAATGGTAGCCAAGGAAGAGATTTCAGGTCGATAGTTGCTGGATTAATCATTGATAAACTCCAGCAAATCATTAGGTGTACATGCAAAAAACTTACAGAGTTTATCTAATGTTTCATAAGATATTGAATTTATCTTTTGTCCTTCGATACGCCGGTAATTAGTTTCGGTCGTTTCTAATAACGCCGCCATTTCTCTTTGAGTAATATCTTTTTGCATTCGTAACTCTTTTAGCCGCAATCTCACGGTCATCAGTCCTTTACTTTTAACTCCTCAAATTTAGTACATAATGTGTACTTACGTCAAAGGTAAGCACATTAAAAGTGCTAATATATTTGGTTCATACACAGCATTAGCATACCTTTTGTGAGGAGCCGATTATAGCTATTTTTAGACAGAATTTCCAACATTAGTACATTATATGTATGAACTATAGACGTACATACATTTTTTGTATACATTGATAACTGTAAGCGCAAAAGAAGCCTATACCAACAATCCAAAGCTTGAGAGTGGTAGCGCAACTCCCCACAGGTCACATAGGTGTACTGGCGTAAGTCCCCGACTACCGACTTACTGACAAACCTTAAATGGTTGTCTACTGTTCAAACGGCAGTACCAACTATAAAAACCAAAAAGGGGCGATTGCCTACCTTCCAATGAAAGCGATCGCCCCACCTACAAGAGGTAAAACTATCATGCCACGACGTAAGAAATCAGAACAACCCCAACAGCAACTACAGCAAGATATTCAACAGGTATCAGGTGAAGACTATACCCATAACTCAATATCTGATACCCAACAGGAGCTAAAACCTTTTGAAATAGAAAGCGACCCGGATTTTAATGCTGAAAATAATGATTTTTATTTCGGAGATAACGTAGACCTTGAAAACGCCGTCGAGGAAGGTTTTTACTGCCATCTGCCTGCACTGAATCAGGAAACAGTCACACAGCAGTCACATAAAGAAACTCTTAGCACACTGGCGTTACAGGATGAAGAGACTGCAATTCAAGACCAACAATCACATAAAACCAATGGCAACGAAGATCCTCATGAAGAAGTAGAGTATTCGCCCCTGGTACGCAAGCTTGCCGCGATCGCCCAGCAAGAAATCACCACAGCCCAAGTGATCGCCCAAGCCAAAAATGAAGCGATATTGGGCACTTTGAGGAATTCAGACAATCGCTTGCTCGAAACCATCGATGGAGCCTTGGACTACCGCCGCCAGGAGTATGAGCGGGTGGTGGAAGATTTGGGAAAAGGGGATTTGTGGTAGTCCCAGATGTTGTCACAACAGCATTCTGGCTAATTCTGTTTGCATTTATTACTACCACATTCATTTTTGGCATACGTATACATATGAATCAACAGCAGCAAAAAGAACAAGCGCCGAAGCTTGAAAGGCAGACTCAACAAGAGCCGCAAGAAACTGTCGAAGATAGAAAAGCGCGAGTTGAATTGATTAAACAGAGAGGATGGTGGTAATGTTCGACACTAAAAATTGGTTAACAATTCAACAGGCGATAGTAGAAGATAGCGCCTCAACTGGCGAAGTGTACGAAAGATTGTATGAAGTTTGGGAGAGGTTGAGCGACTTTGAAAGCGATTACCCCGAAACCTACAAAGCCGTATCCCAAAAGCTCTTCCGCAACAAAGAACTGACATTAGCTGATGCACAAACCGCATTAAATCTTGCGTTAGAGGAAGTGGCTGAAGTCATGGTTTTTACTAGGGCAGCCCAAGAATTACTCTTTGCGCCCAAACCAGTCATGCACCTGCGTGTTGTTCCGACATGGCGCGATCGCGTCTCTGATTTGTTGAATGAAGGGGCAAGATTTTGTCTTATCTTCACATCTGTTGCAGCGATTTTAGCTATTGGTTCCTTCGGATTGCACCTGATGTCCGATAAATCAAGTCTCAAATTTTACTACGCGGCTGAAAAAAGTGCTGGGTGCGGATGGTTTGGTTTATCGGGAATTATGGCTTTTGGAATGGGCGCGGGTATTTTGGAGGCTAGTAAGAATGAAAACACCAACAAAGGTTGAGTATTTGGGCTACAGCATTGAAATCAGTAAGATTGCTGAAAGGAAGTATGCCTTTTATATCCGTGGTCACGACGTTGAAGACCACGAATCAGGTTTCAAAACGCCCCGGCAAGCATTGATTGCAGCCAAGGGATTTCTGGATGCGGGGCAGCAGTTCTGATAAGAGTGCGATCGCGCTTTCTAAAAAGATACGCGATCGCCCCTTCTTTTCTCTTTCCTGGATGTATCTCCGCCGCAGATTTTAACGAAGAATATAAGGAGTATTTTATCATGTCTGGATTTTTGACTTTGTGCGATTTCATGGGGGATGAATTATTCATTCCAGCTTCTTCAATAGTGCTAGTTAATTTTAAGCAGTATTATGGTAATTCATGCAAATTAAGCATTGAATTAAAAGCAGGAATGCGAATCTACGTAGATATTGCTTCAAGTGGACAAGAGCCAACTAAGCAGGAATTAAATGACGGGTACGAGGCAATTCGAGAGGCTTACGAAAATACCAAGGAAGCTATTCGAGGTAATACCAGACTTGTAAATTTACCTTTTCCAGTTAGCTGTGGTTACTACAGCGAAATAGAGAGCAATATTGAAAATATTTGGCGAACCTTGCATGACAATATTTTACAAATAAGAAACGTTGAATAAGGGGGCTTCATTCTATGCCAAGACCAAAAAAAGAGGCGGGTAGCCTAACTGGTTCCAAACATTTCAAGAAATCTAAATCGCCATCAGACATCATTGCAGAAACAGCAGGTAATACGATTTCTAAATTAGGTAATGCAGCCAATACAGTAAGTAGGGCGGCTAGTGGCTTGAGTCAATTTACTTCTAATGCCGTAAACAATTCTAATGGTTCGAGTGCTAATTCTGGAAACTCATCTAATTCCATTACTAATAGTGGAATACCATTAGCTAGTAGCGTTCCTCATGGGGTAACTATTCCTCAGTTTGATTTAAATAACGCGATTGGGAGTAATCTATATTCTGCTGAAAGTAGCATCCCTGAGACAGAAACCTCAGAAGCTAGCAAGCAACGTCAAATAGTAGCCCGTCAAAATAATAGTTTAGATATTGCTCTTGATGTAATTAAGCGCAATCGTAAAGCTGTGAAGTTGGCGATTGAGATTGAAGGTTTTCAGGGCGACGCAGTTGACCTATATACTCAAAAAATTAACACAGGTCAAAAGGTTGTCAAGTCTCAAATTGCATTTACTAATTTAAAGGTTGAGCAATCAAAACTAGAGCAAACACAAGAGCTACTTGTGCAGCAAGAAAATGCAACTACGGGCACTAAGAATTTAACCGAACCTAAGCGCGAAGAATGGGACTTAAAGCAGCAATTACAAGTAGCCACAAATGAATCATTGAAGGTAGATATTCAAAAGGCTCAAAAGAGAAAAGAAGAGAAATTAGCGGCACTTGAAACATATCTGCTATTGCCAGAAGGCTAACCAAGTTACGGGAGAAATAAGTCTCCCGTGACATATATTTCCCGTTAAATTTATGAGTAGTATCACTATTTCCACACCATCTAAAATAGTCTCCACAATTGCACTCTTATTAGCTGGAGTTGCCTTATTTGGTTTTATAAAGGGCAGTCAATCAGCCAAAGGAATGAATCTAATAATTTTTCTTTGCAGCGCTGGAGCAGCTATTACCAATACTATTAGCAGTAGCTATTATCAGACAAGCATCAATCGCCAATTTGAGAACTGCATTACAGAAAGAGACTGGAAGCTTAAAAACTACGAAAAGGAATTAACGAGTGCAAAGATTGCAGCTGAACAACTAATCGTGCAATTGAAGAAAGTTGAAGAAAATAATCAATCGCTAGAAAAAGATTTAAGAAAGAAAGATGAATTAGTGAATCTTTTTCGAGTTAGAGGAGAAGGAATCAAGAAAGAATATGGAGATAAAATCAACGCACTAAACGCAAAATTAGCAGCCGATGATACTCGTTTTTTAAATTGGCTAAAAGAATTTGTAGCCAAAGCTGTGACAGTATTGGAGGAAAAGGTAAACCGAGATTTTGACAGACTGGCTGACAGTATTAAGCGGAATTTAGACGATATTAATTATCGCAATGCTCACCCACAACTTAAGAAACATCTTACTAACTACGAAGAAAAATTGGAAGAATGGACAAAACAATTGTCTTGGCTTGAGCGTAGTTACGATGAGTTGATGACAGAGATAGACGATTTCAAAGATTATGATTTCGAGAATACAAAGACATTGTTTGATGGACTGGAGACTGTTGAAGATGTGATTACCACAGCCGTAAGTATTTATGACCAAATTTCAGCCTTTAAAGTTAGATATCGCAATGCATTAAATATCGATGAAAGATTGGAAGTTTACAAACTGCGTGAGCAATTAAACATTTCAGTTCCACAAGAAAAAGCTTTGTCAGCATTGCAAGATTTTAGTGCTACGACTGATGAGGATTATCAGAATTTAGAGCAAAAAAGACAATATCTAGAAGGATTAATAAATTCCAGTGATGAGTATGTTCAAGGGTTGTTGAAAGAATTGGATGCCAAAAACGAACGCATCGCTAAACTTGAACAACCAATTGAGTGGAGGAGTGGGATACTTGATGCTCAGGATGTTGGAAATTTGATTATTAGATTTTTCTGGAAGCGAAAGATTAGATTGGACAGGGCATTTATTCAGAATGACCCCTACGAGCCAATTCTTTATTTTGCGATAAACCGTCTTGAGGATTTGGTAAATGTTGAGCAACTCAATAAATTTTCAGAAGCTTTGCAGCAACATGTGGACTTATTACTAGAACCACCTCACTTTAAATTCAATGGTGAGTATGGGTTGCTCCAAACAAAAATTAAATTGGCTACAAAACCCAAGCCAAATAAGGAAGAGTTGGTAAGCAAGATTCCCGATTGTAAATCATTGGTTTCTAAAAGTACTCGTGGTTTCCTTGTGACTGGCGATCCAGGAAGCGGGAAAACTTCAGCCATGAAAGCTCTAGCGCAATGGCTCGGCAACGAATCATCTATGCGATTGGCTCTCAATCCCCATAGTGATGAAAAATCTGATTTTACTGAATCTGGTTTTGTTGAAGTCAATGAGCTAGAAGAAATCTATGAAGCAATTAGGCAACTTGATGTTGAGTTGAAACTCAGGGGTAAAGATAAGACTAGACGCCAAACATTAATCGTTGCTGTGGACGAGCTGGGGCGAATCATCAAAGATGCTCCCAAAGATTTAGACGTAATGGAGATATTGCGGCAAGCAGCAGTAGAGGGGCGAAAATTTAATGTGATTGTCTTGATCGCGAATCACAGCCAGACAACCAAAGCAATTGAAATGGATTCGCAGTATAGAGGAGCATTCTACCAATTGTTCTTGGTGGGTGCAGCAACCCACAAGCTCAATCAACCCAACAGCCCCGCGCTTAAACAATACGAGGAAGAATGGATTAAGTCAGCACCTTACCCAGTTCTAGTAAGCATCAATGGACGTTATCAAGCTTGCCAGCATCCCACCCACTACACTTATAAGGAGTACAGAGACAGTGGCAATCCTCCAGTTGGGTTGGTAAAAATCTCGGCAACTACCATAAAAGTTGGTAATCGCGATTATTTATTAACAAATGAAAAAACCACTTTTACCGATTCTGAAAAAGAATTGATTAGCAATAATCAAGGTTTAGTCAATCTCAAAACTGGAGCAGGGTTATCACTTTTGATTGAAAGGGTATTTGAAGTCAAAGCTTCAAAGTCTGAAGAATACAAGGCTTTGAAAGACAAAGTTTTAGAGTATTTAAAGACTATTTCTTAATAAAAATTCAAAAGCCTTGCAAACACCGGGTTTCGTGGGTTGAACTGAATTTATAATGAACCCAACACAACCCATACACATTACACAGAGCGGGTTCACAGGATTAGTACTTGGGTTCGTTGGGTTGTCCAAATACTAGGGTTTTCGTTTCGACGGCTGAAATGAACTTTTTCACAGTGCTAAAAAGTCTATAAACCATACTGTCAGCGGGTTCACAGGTTTATTTGGGTTCGACTTTGAACCCGACGAACCCAAGATGCGAACCCAGTACTAGAAACGCCACAACTTTGATTTTATAAGGCTTGTAGGTTTTTTGGGTTCCGAAAATCACAATTAACTAACAACAACTGGATCAAATCAAAAATGGGACATTTTATTGGTAATGACGAAGTTATGTTTGATATCGCTCAAATCAGAATTGTGTATTGGAATTGTTGTAGAGAGAATAAAAATACAAGAGTAAAGATAATATTTGATGATGGAAATGACCTATATCTTTATTACGACAAAGATGAAGATTACATCTTAATTAATAATCTAAGAGAAGAATTAGGTTTTGACAAACTACCTAGATTTTAGCCCAATATAGGGATAAAATAGACCCGTAATCGGGACAAAATGCTCGTAAATGCTACTACAATGCTTGAAATTCTTACAGGACAAGGATAATGGGCAAAAACAGTCAAAACAGTCAAGTAAATATACCTAATCAACAACTCCCTAATACGGGTGATAAAGGGACGATATCGGACAAAAACGACCCAGTAAAAAACCCCATAAAATACCCTCATAACAAGATTTTCTATGCTGGGTATAACTTAGGGAACGATTCAGTCAAACTTTTAGTTGAGAGTTTCGCTCCAATTCGCACTGCTTCTGTAGTTGGATATCTGCAAGATGAAAATCGTAGTTTGTTGATTCCTGGTTCAGTTGAGTATCAAGGATGGAGATTGAACAACGCTGACATAAGTTGGAATCAAACAAATAAAAACACTTGGCTAGGCGGAGATAATGTCTTAGATGCAGAGTTGAAAACTTTGAACAGGGTCTATGGTAATCCCACGGGGAAGAGTGAATACTCTTTGCATATGTTCTTGAGCGCTTTGGCACTGTTGGAAGATAAAAACGGTCATAGACCCAACTGGCGGTTTAAATTAGCTGTTTCGTGCCACAAACCTGGATTGTTTAGCAATATTCACAAAAGTCTTTCAGGACTACACAAAGTCACACTGAATGGTTTGAGCAGTGAAATTGAAATAGAGGTTGTCAAGACTATGCCAGAGGGTTTAGGTGCTGCCGGAGAAATCACCTCATCAAAACCTAAGCTGGCAATCTTAGATATCGGGGGCGGGACTACATCAGTATCTCACTATCAAGGTTCAAGACCGTTGCTAGATAAACCTGAATTTTATGAGAAGTCGGGAGTTCTAGCCCTTTACAGAACTATGCTCGATAGCAAACAAATCAATGGACATCCCCAAGGATTCACCATTGATGACGTTCGTATAGCTGTTGAAGCAGGGATGAGAGATATTGTTGTTAACGGTCAAAAACTGATGGAAGCCAACCCTAACAAACCTGGTACTGAAAGGGTAAAGAAAGGAATTTTGTTAGGTGAAAAAACTCGCTTTGACATCACGCATATATATGTTGAATGTCTTAAAAACTGGCTACAAGCAGAATTGAAAGATGCTTGTAGAAAGTTGGCTCAGCTACAAGACAAAGGCTATACGGTTTATGTGATTGGTGGTGGTTCAAAACTTCCGTTGTTGTCAGACCAATTAAAAAAAGACCCGTACAACTTCAACATTGCAACAAATGGATTGTATGCTGACGTGGAAGGATTATTAAAAATAGCTAAAAAGTAGGACTGACATGGAAGACAAAGAATATCGCCCTAGAATTCCAAAATACTTCAATCAACGAATTGAGATTGAACTTCAAGAAATGGGGGAAACCGCAAACGTGACCGATTTTATTACCAAAGTTTTGACATATTACTTTGATATGAAAGAAGGTAATGTTCCTTTTCAAATGTCTGGAATAGTTCAAACACCAATAACTACCCCAATATCTCAAACAAGTACTAATCAGAAACTAGAAGATATTGAAGATGATGACCGCTCATCTGAATTCGATATAGGACTCTAAAAAATTCCCATCCGCTTATGCAGATGGGATAGTTTACTAGGAGAAAAATTCATGATGCAATCCCAAACAATAAACATTAAAAATTTGCCAAATGTTTCACTTGAAAATACAAAAAACTTACCTATAAGTGCTGGTATATATTTTGTTGTAAGCGATGAAAATATTCAGTACATCGGTAAAAGTATTTCACTAAGAACTCGATGGTTAAACCATCACAGAATGGAAGAAATTAAAAAATGCTCAAACGTGAAAATACATTATTTAATTGTTGAACAAGCTGAAAATCTAAATCAATTAGAAAGACGTTTTATCAGTTTTTTTTTTTTAATCCGGTTTTAAACGGTACTCAATACACATTAAATAATGAAGTAAACCATAAAGAATATCGAGCAAAGAAAAATATGATTCGTGTCCCAGTTGAAATTATGGAACTAGTAATCAAAGAAGCGATAGCCAGAGATATGGAACCGCATAGACTCATAGCGTGGTTGCTCGAAAGTCGTTATCAAGGTGTAAACCCTCCTGTAGCTGGTGTTGAAATCGTTGAAGTAAACAACGATTCTACAGATGATATAATGAACGAAGAAAACGTGATAAATCCTGAAGAACAAAGCGGATATCAATTAAACCGTCAACCTAGAAAATTAATAATCGATTGAGGAACTAAAAATGCTGAAATTTCAAACAGTAAACGTTAAAGATTTACCAAACGTTTCACTTGAAATGATATAGGTCTTTAAGTTACGAGAAGCAATAAAGCTACTGGATAGCTACTAACTTATTCAGTGTTACAAGTTACAAGAAAGTATTGACTATAAACTTTCACACCATTCTATTTCAATAGCTGCATCAATAGAATTTTCAGTAATAAAAGTAACTTTTATAACTTGAAAGTTCTGATTTCTCCAAATAATGTATTCTCCTATACTTGGGACTCTAGATAGTTTTATTGTTTTAGCATTTGTCTGACGCAAAACTTTATCAGATTCAACGATATTGTTGGGAATACCACTAGGAATGACTCGAATTGTAGGCATAAACCATATGCCACGACAGAAGTAGACAAAAACTTCTACATTTGTGTACTTTTGCAGTGGGATTAGGAAATCATCCAAGATTCTACAGTCTCTAAACATCTCGGTATCCCTCCAAACGGTGTAATTCCGTTTCTCCCTTTGGATAGATAATATCCATAATAGACAAGATATATATCTGTATATCTACGCAAAAATATCTTTTTGTAATTCACTGTCGCTATTTGGCGAGATAACAATTAAAAAACAACTCTAAAAATGACAAAATGCGAAACAATCTTACATATACTGAGTTACTTACTAATTTTCCTCCACGCACCATAAAATCTGAAGAGGATTTTCAGAAAACGCAATCTTGTGTTGATGGCTTACTTGATAAAGGTGAATTGACTGAAGCAGAAGAGGATTATCTAGATTTACTTGGAGTTTTAATTAGTGAATACGAGCAAGGACAAGATTTAGTACCAGATATTTATGGAGTAGAACTTCTTAAGGTTTTGATTGAAGAATTAAATTTAAAACAAAAAGATTTGGTGACTATTTTCAAAACAGAATCAATTGTTTCTGATGTTCTTAACGGGAAGCGTAAGTTAACAGTTGAACACATTCAAAAACTTGGGGAATTTTTTAAGGTTTCACCTGCTGTATTTTTAAGCGTAAATCCCGATTATAAGGATTTATTAGAGGTAGCCTAGAAAGGAGCTTTTTATTTGATAGAGGTCACATCAGCTGTAGGCTGTAACACAGGGTCTACAGTTGAGCAATGAAAATCAATCGGCATGGTCGCGCCAAGATTCTGACACAACAAGAGATACAGCTAATCTTCAGTCACGGACTACATAACGACCGCGATCGCACTTTATTTGGCGTGTGCCTATTTAGTGCTTGTAGGATTCGTGAGGTTTGCACTCTGCTGACTGAGGACATTTACACACCCCTTGGGCTTGTTAGACCACAGCTAATTTTTAGAAAAGCCAACACCAAAGGCAAGCTAGCTACACGCTCCATACCAGTAATTGAAGACTTGCGCCAACTGTTGACCAACTACTACCCCGCTTCTGGTAAACCCTATTTATTCCCCGGTCGCAGTGACGGACACATTAGCCACGACTCAGCAGCAAGAATTTTGAGAACTGCTTGTAAGGAAGTAGGGATAATTGGGGTCAGTACCCACAGTTTTAGACGTACCGCGCTAACCCAGATGAGTAATGCTGGCATTCCCTTGAGGGTGATTCAAGAGATTAGCGGACATCGCAACTTGGAACAGTTGCAGAGATACTTAGAGGTTAGTGATGAGCAAGTGTTGGGGGCAGCAGCAAGCTTGGCAATGTTGTCGCCTGTTGGTGAAGATGTCGGTAAATTGACGTATGACGACATTTCTAGCAATGAGCGTGATTTCACCCAAAAGTGAATTACCACCAACTGCATAAAAAGATAGTTAGTAACCGTAAATAAAATTAGTCACATCCAAAGCAAAGTGCTGATAAGTCTAGGCGTCAGCACTTTTTCTCATGTATAGACGAATTTTTCATATCTGCAATCCATAGAGAATTATCTATGATATTTTCTCAGCGAGCGTAAAAAATATCACTGATAAAAACCTGACAAAAGTTATCAGTGATAATATGATGGATATAAATAAATCTAAAATTCAGAACACCAGACATCATACAGAAATGATACCTAGCCCTCAAGAATTTTTCAATCAAGTAATAGCACTCAATGAAGTACTAGAAGTTCACCAAGCTTGCAACAGATTACTTGATGCAATGGCTGAAAGCTACTCCATCAGTACTATTTCCAGAAAACTGACCGATTACAAAAGACCATTCTATAACTACCAACACTCAAACCCTGATCTTAATGAAACTGTAGAAACTAAAAAAGGCACTAACACCCAACATATAGCAGCACGGTTGTTAACTCTCTCAGATGAGCAAAAACAAGCTTTAGGGGTTGACCGACAAGAACGAGATAACGCACGGGCAGGATTTGATAAAGATGGTGATAGAAGAGAAGTTGAAAAACCACCGATTGATATCACAGCAGTTATCAAAAAATCTCTTGAGTGCTTGGACAGTGTTGACCCTCACACCATAGGTGCGGGAATCATTAACTTAACTGGACTACGCGCTAATGAGCAAAATCAACCTGCGAGAGTTTACCCAGATTGGGGCGTAATTGAGCGCGATATGGTTGTTGTTGATGAATTTGTTATCGGCTTTAAAGGACTGTCTAAAAAGCAATCAGGAGAGGATTTAAACGCTTATCACGCACGGGCAACACTAGCACCTGCACTACGGATTGTGGATGCCCAAAAACGCTTTAAAGCTAGTAAAGCAGTGCAAGCAATTCCTACAGATTACGAAAAGTATCGAAAAGGATTTATGGATACTTTTTGTAATAGATACAGTGAGTTATTTGGACGTGATTTGTCCACTATCGAAGCCTATGACGATAACGGAAACTTAACAGAAACTAACGGTACACCCCACAAAGGTAGAGCGTTTTATGCTTGTGCGCTACGTGCAATTCTGAAGGCTAAAAATTTTAATGATAGTGCAACATCTACCTATATTCAGCTATGTCTAGCTCATGAAAACAAGGGTATTACTATCAAATACCTTGGACGCTACGACGAAAAAGATTTTATTAACCCAATTGACATCAATATCCCCACAAACATTAAAGGACTTGGAAAAATGACAACCGCAGTGATTGAAAAAACCAAAACAACTACAAAACCTACAACTGAAAAGACCACAAAACCTAAAAAAGCACCTAAAGACACTTTTGATATAGATAGTTTTATCAATGGTCTAGACCCTGATTTACAGGTAAAGTTCGGTGAATTAATGAATAGTGAATCAAGCTTGACTAACGCTGTTATAGCGCTAATAAACACCGCCAAACAAAAAAGTATTCATAGTGAAATGCAAACTCAAAAAGTAACTGTTGGTGATGAAGTAAAGGTAATTGTCACTGCAATTCTAGACTACAATTCGCAACAGACTATTAATACTAACTGCATTGTTCCCACATACAGCCTCATTAATAAAATCAGTGAAAAATACTATGGTAAATCAATGCACGCGGGAACAGTCGAGAAAACTTTAAATGAATTAAACGATGATATCACTACTCGATTAGCACATAAAGAAATTAAAGGGCTTGATGTGGCTAAATGGAATGGTAAATACCATAGAAAAACTATGGATATTGTCATAGACGCTATTATCACAGTATTAAACAGTTAAAGACTCAAATCTTCCTCCTTTTTATACTGTTGTTTTAACTGCTGTCCATAATCTCTTAGCTGCTGATTCCAATCACTAGCTTTGCACAATTGCCGCTTGGCCTGTGGCAGCAGTTTTTTGACAACCCGTGCAGCACAATCGCCTTCTGAGGCACTTTCAAACGCTATTTGGACTTTAGGAATATGCTGCAATCGTTCCACTGGTAAGCTGTTGGGGTTATCAACTGCCAAGTACAGCGTTCTGATGGGTGGCATGTCGCCTCTGACCTGAAATTCCAGCATGGCTCTTGATATGGCATCGATGGGCGACTTACACAGCACGACTTTTTCTACTGGATCAGTTGGCTGTCCGCCTAAATGGAAGTGAAACCAACTATCACTCCTAATGGTTCCTTTCTCGTACCCCTTGAAGGTATTGTTTTCTCCCCGTGTCCCTCGCAGGAATGCACCTTTGGGTTGACCATCAAGATTCCGCATCACGAACACAGCATTTGCCCTTGAATCCGCATAAACCAGCCCCCGGTTGTGCAGAACTTCCACAAAGTTTTGGGGTATCCCTCGTTTTTGGGTGAGGTAATTAGAGACTGTCTGCCAAAGAGCTTTATCCTCAACGGGGGGCTTGAATTTGGGACGTGGCTCTAACTGGATAATCTCAGCTGCAACTTTTTGAGCTTGGGCGATCGCTGCTCGTTTTGCCCCCGACTCACCAAAACGCTCATGTAGCCAGACAACTGCCTGTCGTAGATTGCAGTTGTTGACGTGCATCACTAAATCAATCGCACTATTACCTCCCAATGGAGAACCTGGATCAAGGTCACAGTTTTCTCCTTTTAAAAATGAGCCAGCCTTGGCAGCGTCCTTATGGACGCTGCCCTCTCCACGGATGAATCCGGAGGCTTGCGAATTATCCATAAAGGCTGGCTCATTTTTAAATTCATTGAATCGAAGGTCAGCAAATTTCGAGCCATCTATATTAATAATGTGTCCGTAGCCCTTCCATGCTCCTTGGTCGTTGTGTAATCCCAACTCCCAAGCTACATCCTCCAAGGGTAAGTCACGCAGTTGAAGAGTCTGCTGTCGCCAACTAGCTACTTCTGCCTCTAATTGTTTGATTCGCTGGTCTTTCAGTTCATTCTCAATAGCCAAAGCCTTGGCTGTGGCTTCCATCTGCTGCTTTTTGGCGATGGCCCTGTCCCGGTCGGCGGCTTTAGCTTGCAATTGTGCTTGTGTGAGACTGTTATCAGGTTCTATCCCCTGATTCACGATGCTGTAAAAATCTTTGATGTCTTGGTGTTGCGCTCTACTGCCGCGCAGTCCACGTTCTAACCCTAGATGCTCAGTCGCAGCAGAGTAGGAGTCTTGGAACTGCCTCATCTTCTGCCGACCGTCAAAAAAGTGCTTGGCTCTAAGTTGCCCAAATTCATCCAAGGGGACAAAGTAAGCATGAATGTGGGGGGTGGCTTCATCCAGGTGCAACTCTGCCCTGACAATACAATCGCCGTACTGCGACTCTAACCATTTTTTGGATGCCTCCATCCATGAATCAACTTTGTCCTGTTCATAGTACCCAGCTCGTGTTGGGCAATCGGGACGGAAATACTCAGGGCTGGCAGTCAATAAAATCTCAGTGCAGTAAACCGCATCAGGGCGAATCTTCCGTTTCTGCTTTCCTATGGTGTCCATCACCAACTGATCTAATGTCTCAGTTGGGTTGTTAGTGCCAATGAATCTGATATTGTGTTTGTCTGGATCGGCGTTAGGTGTTTCTCGCTGCCGAGCAGTATGTGCTTCACTACCTGCCAAGTTACTGCGCTTCAGTTTTTTAATTCGCGCAATAGCGTAAGCCATGCCATTTTTGCTAAATGAGGGTTTCGGCGTTGCAGACCCCACTCAGCCTTTTTGTTTCGACCGTTAGGGAGAAATGGCACAAACCACCCGCCAGGGCAAAAAGGTGTAGTGAGTACTCCAATTATTCTAGTCCCCGACTCGATATTTTTTTGTGGTAGTCTCCCTCCGACCGCCGAAAAGCTTACGAACGTAAGGTTTTCACTGATTTGACGCGCTTTTATGGGGGCTTTTGATTGGTTAACACGCGCACACCACTATTAAACTCACAAATACCACTATTAGGGGGAATTTATTGTCAGTCAGTTGACATTTGGAGCAAAAATTTGCACCACTTTTACACTCAATAACACCGCTATTATAGATAATAACACCACTGTTAAACTCACAAAACTTACTGTATTGTTTTTATACGAAGAAAAATTGCACTACTTAGGAGACAAGATGAGTAAATCTCAAAATTTTTATGTTGAGTTACCGAGAATTAAACGCAAAGGTAATTCATGGGAGGGTAAGGTCATTGATTTTTTATTAAACCATCCCTCTAATAAACCGGCCACTGAATTTGCTATAGATGCTATCACTGCTTTTTGGTTGGCCGAAGCGTTAGAGGGTCAACTCAGCCAACCGGAGTTAGAGAAAGCTTGTTGGTCTGCGATCGAACGTCTGGAGGCCAAACTTGCCACCATTAGGCGCATCGCAGGAATTGAGAAAAACTCAATGGTTTTGTCTCATGGTGCAACCGCCTCGACTACCCCTACAAGCAATAGTCAGCAAGTTAATTCTTCTTCTGACGACGATGATGACGATGACGACGAGGATGATGATGAATGGTCTGAATTTGAATTGCCAGAAGAACTGAAACAGGCTAATCAGATGTTGGGTTGGCAAGGTTAAGTTCTACTTCCGAATTTTTGATAACTGTGACTTGAAAATCAGTTTTGCCTCAAAAAAACTTTCCAAAAATTTTGGCGTACTGTGCGTCAAAATTTTTGTTTTTGGTGAGGGATTTTTGCGTTACTATGCGTTATTAAAGCGTAATAAGACGCTACTCAGGGCGCGTTTTTTTGCGTGATTATGCGTTACTCAAGCGTGATAATGAGTAACTACTATGAATATAGTTGCGTTCTTATACGTTATTGCACGTTGTTGTGCGTTGCTATAGCGTAATAATGAGTGATTGCTGTGAGTATAGTTTTCTCCTGAGTCCTGGCGATTTACGCACTAAAACGTTATTCAACGTCCCTGATCTCAGCTAAATTTGTTATGAAACGTTACGAGAATCTTTGAGTACAAATACTTAATAACTTCGTGATTATAAAAGTACTTTCAAATGGTGAGGTGATAATCGGATGACTCAACCAACTTATGAAGAACTTACAGAAGCTGAATTAAGGGAATATGTAAGGCATAATCCTCAACATGAAGATGCTTTTCAGCACTATTTGACTATAGTCCGCGCTAAACCAGGACGTGTAGTCACTCATACAGAAGAGGAGTTCGACGCCGAACTACGTAAACGAATTACTCAAGAAACTAGTTATGAGCAAACCTGATTTTGTATCAATGACTCGTGCTGACTTACGACAATACATCCTTGACCACAGAGAAGATCAGGAACCACTAGAAGTTTATATTGACAGATTCCAAAATCCCAATAACAAAGTATTTCCCGCACCTGAAAGTATAGAAGACTTAGAAAACTTCCCAG
>NZ_ALVT01000031.1 GCF_000517105.1 Fischerella sp. PCC 9605
CAAATTTATCGATGGTGTCCAAAAAAAACTTAAGCCTTCTTTTGTAGAATTAGGACTGATGCTAGGAGAGTTTCATAAGCGTACTGAAAGTTCTGGATTGCACAACCCTAATTTCCGTCCTCTTCGCAGTCCTATTCCACTACTGGCTATCCGCTTTATGGTCGAAAGTGATTTACCTTTTCTTATAGACACAGAAAATCCACACTTGTGTATTCAATTTCTTGAAGCTTATTTAAAGTATTTTGAGCATCATATTAAAGATGAAACAAGATTAAAAAAAGTGTATCAAGAACTCGCATTGGCACGAGAAAAAATTACTAAAAAAAGTGTTACTTTAGTCTAGGTTTGTGCATCACACCTAACATTGGTTTGGCAAGCAAAATGACAAAATAAAATGAGCTTAGTTATGAATCATTATAGTAATTTCAAATGTAACTAATGCTTGAAGAGCAGGATTGAAATTACTATTATTCTTCTTGTAATATTTGGTAACTCTATTTTTGTAGTAATGAATTTTATTCATATTAATAAACATGATGACATATAGTAGTAAATTATACCAAAAACGTATTTCTTCGAGAAATACCCAACAAGAAGATTGCAACTACACTTATACTTATACTGAGCATCTGTGCATACACAAGATTTTTGAAAAGCAAGTTGAACGCACACCCGATGCAGTGGTGGTAGTATTTGAAGATGAACAACTTACCTACAGGCAGTTAAACCAAGAGGCGAACCAACTGGCACACTACTTACAGAGTTTGGGAGTAGGGCCAGAAGTACTGGTGGGTATTTGTGTTGAACGTTCCCTAGAGATGGTGGTGGGATTGCTGGGCATTCTCAAAGCCGGTGGTGCGTATGTACCGTTAGACCCGTCCTATCCTGGCGAACGTTTAGCCTTTATCTTAGAAGATACCCAAACACCAGTGATGCTGACAACAGCAGACTTGGTTAAAAGTCTACCAACACATCAGGCACAAGTAGTTTGCCTAGACTCAGATTGGGTTAATATCGCCCGCAACAGCCAAGCCAATCCAATCAGTGACGCAACGATTGACAACCTCATCTACGTGATCTACACCTCTGGTTCGACAGGCAAACCCAAAGGTGTCATGATTCCCCACCGCGGTATCTGCAATCAACTTTATTGGCGGCAAACAACATTTGCATTAACTGCAAGCGATAAAGTTTTACAAACGATTTCTTTTAGTTTTGACCCTTCGGTTTGGCAGATATTCTGGCCGTTGTGCTTTGGCGCACAGTTGGTGATGGCGCGTCCTGGCGGACAGCGAGACATGAGTTACTTGGTTGAGGCGATCGCGAAACAGCAAATCACCGTTGCTGGGTTGGTTCCCGCGCAGTTGCGTGCTTTACTTGAGCAAGAGGGAATTGAGAATTGTCGAAGCCTGCGGCACATCACTAGTGGTGGTGAAGCGTTACCGATTGAACTGGTTGAACGCTTCTTTGAGCGTTTAAATTTGGATAATGTACTGGTCAATTGTTACGGCCCGACTGAAGCTTCTATTGATTCTACTATCTGGGTTTGCCAGCGCGGCACAAATTACACTCATGCTCCGATTGGTCGCCCAATTAGTAATGCTGAGATTTATATTTTGGATGAAAATTTACAGCCAGTTGCAGATGGTGACTGTGGAGAGTTATACATCGGTGGCGTGGGTCTGGCGCGAGGCTATTTTAACCGTCCGGATTTGACTAAGGAGCGATTTATCCCCCATCCGTTTTCCTCTGAACCAGGTGCACGGTTGTATAAAACCGGAGATGTAGGACGGTATTTACCAGATAGCAATATTGAGTTACTTGGTCGCGTTGACGAGCAAGTCAAAATACGTGGTTTCCGCATTGAGTTGGGAGAAATTGAAGCCGTACTGTGCCAACATCCTGCTGTTCAAGAAACTGTGGTGAATCTCGTTGTGAGGAGCAACGCGAACACACGTGAG
>NZ_ALVT01000032.1 GCF_000517105.1 Fischerella sp. PCC 9605
GATACTAATTTTATCCTTATCCTTATTGTCAGGATATCCCTAGCGATAAGTTATCTATTGAAATAACTTATCGCTAAGCTATCGCTAAGGTTAAGGATGGGAAGCGATCGCTTGGCGTGCTGAAAGCCTAAAGCTATTGTATGATAAGGGTTGTAGGGTTTTACTGCATAGCCTAACCTGTTGACCGCTTTAGATTCCTTAGCGGAAATTGCGCTTTTGTCAGCTCAAACAATAAGGTATTTCAATCAATAGTTTATCTTATCGGCTATCCTTATCGACAAAGTGCTTGACAAAGCAGAGGTACTGCTATTGCTCGATTGCAGCAAGTTAGTTGTAATAAGGGAAAATCCGGCTATTAATTATTTCTATCTGACTTTAGCTAAATTGAATAGGATAACTGCAAAAACCGCTAAGGTTAAGGTATCATAGAGATATAGATAAACAAATGACGTTATGGACAAACTTCCTGACAATTGGCTTGACCTCGCTGCCTCTCACGGGGCTACTAAATGGGTGCAGCATTTCATTCGGACTTACCTACCTCAACTCAAGGATCAGGTAATTTCGGCTCTTGCCTTTGCTCAAACGCTAGAAGAGGAATTACAGGCGCGGCAACTCACAACAAGTGCACAGCAAAAAAACTACCGCTCCAACGTAGTGCAAGCCATCAAAACTCTTGACTCCAATCATCCGGCGATCGCGCTCGTTTCCCCCACTACTGAGCAATATCGGAAACTGAACGAGGAACAGCGTGGACGGCTAGCAGTAAGAGAAACGAAATATTTCACCAGTGCAACGGCTGAAACGCTTGTAGAACGAGCTACAAGCCTTCTCAACAGTGCCGAATGGTCAGATGTCGCAGCAGGACTCTCCGTATTGATTGGAAGGCGGATTAGTGAAATCTTGCTCTCTGATTTCTCGCTCTCCACAGCTTGGAGCCTGAACTTTAGCGAGATGAGCAAGAAGGCTAATGCTCCGGGCCTAATCATTGAGATTCCTACACTCGCACCTGCTCGTCGGGTGCTCAAGGCAATTGAGCGGCTTCAGAAATCGCTCTCTATTGAGGATCTCAAACTGGTCAGCCTCACTCCTAAGATAGCAAAACAGACCGTGAATAACCGTTACAGCGGGTTTGTTGCGACAAAGTGCCATCAGCATTTTCACGATTTGATTCCAGCACGGGCTGATGGGGAGAACCTTTACAGCCACATTTTTCGAGCCGTTTACGCCACGATCGCGGCTCACTGGTTCTGCCCTCCGAATGTGCCAGAACACAATTTCAAAGCCGAAATTCAAGGACACTTTACCCTCACGTCAGATGGGCACAAACTCCCCAACTACAGTGCTAGAGCCAATTATGACGATTACGCGATTGGAACAAGTGACGGCAATCGAGATGGTCGATTGGGTATCAAACTAGGCAAATTGCCCGATCTGGAAATTATTCAAGCTTTCACAAAGGAAACACCAGCAAAGTCAACAGCAATCTTCGACAAGGATAAGGATAAAGAAGCGGCTCAAGATGCAGAGCCATTTATAGATAAAGATACAGATACAGATACAGATACAGATAAAGAAATCAATCAGGAATCTTTTCGCTGTCGCTCTACTACGACTGAAGAAATTCTAATTGAGGAAAATTCACCCTTACGACCAAGGGAAACCACAATGGCTAAACCGACCGCAAAACCTAAGACCAAGCGACCAGAGATACACGCAGCTGACTTGGAAGAAATGGTAAGCCTGATGGCGCGTCGGGGTGTCACGGGTTCAACAGGTGAATTGTTTCACGCGCTCATTGAAGCATTCAAGTCAGGTGATGAAGAGCAACAGCAGCACCAGCAAAGGACAGTGAGCGAACTGACGAACTGCCTGAGTTGGTTCACTGACCGCATCGACGCTTTGGAGAGAACCCTGCATCAGCTACAGTCCCAACGAGATCAACTCAAAGGGGCACAGACTACCACTGACGAATTGAATCGTCTACGCGACGAAAACGCCCGATTAAAACAGAAGTTGCAAGAAACTGAATCGCAGCTACAAGGTATCAAGAAGTTCTTGGGTGTGGGAGCCAATGGTGCAACTGCTACACAGCCAAGCCTAGCATTGCCACAACCAACAACCGAAAAGACACCCCTTCAACCGATAGCACTGCAATACGGCGCAACCGAAGCCTTGAGTTCATCAACTATCACCACCACTACCACACAGCCTCTAACAGAAGCTCCCACGCGCCGCAAAAGAGGTGATACGGATGAGAAGCTCAATCAAATTATTGATGCCCTTCTAGCCTGGAACACAAGCCAGCAAAGCTCAGACACTCAATTACGAATCTCAATTCCTACGATCAAAGCACTGGCAAGTGCGATGGGGGCAAATTATCAGAAGGCTATCCAGGACATTCTTAAGGAGCGCTCAAGTGAACTCGATGAGCATCATAGCCGTTTACTCATTGGCACTCGCCACAATGCCCTTGTACTCAAAAAGGATGAAGTACTTCAAGCAATCGCCCGTGACTACTTAGGGTTGGATAACTGGCAAGAGGTGAAATATGCAGGATAGAAGTTTTAGGCACAAGCCTGCGAAAAAAAATCCCAGCCGCTACATTTTTCCTAGACAAAGTGGGACAACCCTTGTCAAAAAGCGCGGGTTATTGCAATTATTCTCAAGATTGTTGAGAAAAACCGCGCTTTTTGACACTCCTCACTCAAAATCTAGTTCGCCAAACCAATAAACCAAAAGGGTTGTCCCACTTTGTCAGGGTTTTTCCCAACCTTGGCAGCACAAACAAATACCAAGGGAGCAACTCAAAGCTCTAGCCCGCGATTATCTGGGTTTGGAGAACTGGCAACAAGCATCACGGTCAAATAGCGTGGTACGCGACAGCCGTGCTTCAAATCTACTCACGCTCTAACAAAGGAGCGATCGCTGTCTGCTTAATATCAGCCTATACATACAAGCCAAGCAACCATAGCGATCGCTCCGCGAGCGAAGTTGATCAACTTGCACCACATCACAAAAGTATTGCTCCCGTTACCTCTAATCCTGACAAAAGTGGACAACCCTTTATATAAAGGCGCTTTGCCGATTATATTTTTAGTCAAGGTGGCAAATTCGAGCAGGATTTTCTCAACAATCTATATGGTTTTCGCAATAACCCTGCTCGAATTTGCTAGGGTTGTCCACTTTTGTCCACGTTTCATCACACACGTACCACCGCCGGAGCGCAACAGCAGCGGTCGCAACTAAGGGGTTGAGCAAAAATAAGTTGGTCAGGCTTATATTTATTCAACTCATTCAAAATCCCTCGTGGAGGGGGCAGCGCCGGGTACGGCGCTGCCAAGCCTGACCAACTTATTCCTGCGGGGATGCTAAGGGCATCTTTATCTATTTCGCGCCAGCTGACTGCCTGTGAGCATGACACAGGGGTATGATTTAAAAACAGGTAACTCTACCAATCATCTCACCGAGGCGATACTTAGAAAAAGAGGGAGGTTTGATGCCCCCTTATTTATTCGTGGGCAAGCGCGAGATATCTCGAAGAAACCTCCCTCTTTTTCCCTAGCCAATATGCGTAACCTCAAATGCCCAAATCCCCAATGTATAGCACCCCTGCTGATTCTATTCCCGCCCCATTAGGTAGCGCACAACAACGGGCGATGCGGATTTTCGCAGCACTCAAACAGTGGAACCACCAGTATCCCAATCGCAGCTTTGCTTTCACTAAGCGCTTGTTAGAGCGTGAATGGCGCATCCACCCAGACGCTGTCAAGCAGTTTTTCACTGTCTACCAAGACCATATTCGCCATTATCACGACTCTATCGGCGTGGTAAACTCGCGCACTCACAACTGTCAAAAAGGCAGAAATCTTCACGAACTTAAGGCTTTTATTCGCCACAAGCTCTAGCTGATAACTGTATTACTGTGTCCTCTTGTTGGGTTTGGGTTTGGGTTTGGGCGATAGCTGGTTTGTTGCCGATGCAGCTGCTGTTGTGTCGCTGTCGCGCTTGTCACGCTTTTGTGAGAGTGCGGTAGCTTTCTCCTCCTTAGAAGCCTTGAGAAATTTTGGTGCTTTTTCTTCAGGGATAGCCAATAGGGAATCAAAGCCGAAAACATCGCGATGGGGCAGAAATTTCGCTTTAATCTGGACAAACACTGGCCGCCCCTGTTCTTCTTTTTCTGCTTTGGGATTGAACCGAAATGGTGGAACTGGTGCATCTCTCCAAATCAATGGCAGGTGGCTGGACTTCATAAATTTAACTTTCTTTGCTGGTTCTGCCTGCTTGATATAATCCAGTCGCTGCTCTGAAAAGTTTCTGAACACGGATATACACGGTGTTTTACAGACAGGGATGAACTGCCACAGCCCACACAGCTTAAATTCCATATCAAAAAGCTGTTCTGAAATTGCTTCCCCTTTACGCTTTTTATCAAAGCCGACTAGCTGAAAAGCAACGTGAGGCGGTTGCTCTTTGCGTGGGAAATGGGTAAATTTCGGGTAAACAATTAGACGTTGATTACTTATACCAGATGTTTCGATTTCTTTTTTGAGACCTTCGTAGCCTTTCTTTTTGCTGGAGATGTATAAAAGCGGGTACTTTTTACTCCCGATGGCAATCGTGGCTCTATCTTCGCTAAAAGTCACCTCCCCAACAATCACTCCTACAGCCTGAAACATTGGCGAGTTGGGTTGTGAATTTTCAACACTCTGTTGTGTGTCAGTTGCAGCCTGCTCAATGCCCTTAGTAGCCTCAGTGGATTCCATAATTACTTCCTCGGGAGCAAAACTTCCCATATTGACCTTTTTTGAATTCAAAATTCAAAATTCAAAATTCAAAATTAATAAGAAAAATAATTTTGAATTGATTAATTTTGAGTACAGTAGACCACTGAATAAAATTCAGTGGTCAACAATTGCGTGGTGGGTACAAGCCCCCACTCCCAACTCTTTAATTTTGAATTAATAATTTTGAATTTTGAATTGGTTTGACGCCCAACAGGTGGTGGCTACCAATTCTCACCCAAAATCTTTAATGCCACTGTCAACCGATTCTTTTTTTAGAACTAGTTCTCTTCGTCACCTCCTATATAAATAAATAGATTAATCAATTCATGACTAAATCCCATGAAGTCTCCTGGTTCAACTGAGTATGACCTATCTCCAATTTCCGCAATACCTCGACCTGACAAGATGTAAACCCATTCTTCTTCATTACCCTCTTGTGAAAGCTTTTTGGATCGCAATTAGAAGCATTCCAATTCCTACAAACACCAGCGCCAAAATGTGACTTGCACCAGAAGCAAAAGCAATCAGAACCAGATCTAACAGCAACGCGATCGCCGGGACTATATAGAGAACCCGAAACCCGTTAGTTTCAGCCAATAGGCGTTTTATAAGTAGCAGCGAGAGGTTGACAAGACAAAACATTACCAGAATCAAGGTGGCGGTGGTTCCTGCTAAAAATTGCAGCGTTCCAGAAAGTGCCAGAAAAATGGCAATTGGTAAAATCACCAGCAGCGTTCGATAAGGCGTGGCTCTGCGTCGATGTAATTTCCCTAACCAAAGTGGTAGCAGTCCTTGACGCGACATCCCAAACAACAGCCGCGATGCCGTGACAAAATTTAGCAGCGCCGTATTAAGTACGGCAAATAGAGCAATAATTGTAAAAATAACCTGGGGAAAATTGGGCTGCGCTCGACGAACTACATCGAGTAACGGAGCACCTGAAGCAGCAAGCTCGGAGGGATTGAGTACCCCAATCGCAAGCCAGGAAACTAGTATATAGACTACGCCCGCGATCGCCAAGGCAAGTAAGATCGCTATTGGCACGTTACGTTCGGGATTTTTAACTTCCTCTGCAACATTGACAATATCTTCAAATCCAATAAAGGCATAGAAAGCCAGTGCTGCTCCCTGAACCACTGCACTCCAACCTATGGCTTGCTCGTTACCGACAGCAGCAGGATTAGCCGTGCCACCACCGCTCAAAAACAAGGTTGAAACCAAAATCACAATCAAAAGACCGCAAACCTCAACAAATGTGCAAAAAATATTCAGAGCCGAGGACTCCTTCATGCCTCTGAAATTAACAAATGCCAGCACCGAAAAAAGCGCCAGGATAATTAGCCAAGCTGGAATCGCTGGTACAAAAGCGTTGAGATAGCCGGCAAATGCTTTCGAGAGCGTCGCCATCGAAACCAAACACGTACAAAACATTAGCCACCCGACCAATATTGAGAGCCAGTCGGTGCGAAATGCTCTGTGGACAAAGCAGGCAACTCCACCGCTTTGTGGAAATCGGCTGCCCAGTTCGGCGTAACTTAAAGCTGTGAATGCCGCCACAATCATCGCGAGCAAGAACGAAGCCCAAACCAAACTGCCAGAAACTCCGGCGATTTTTCCGACTACCGCATAAATTCCCGCACCCAGAATGTCACCCACTCCGTAAATCACCAGAGTTGACAATCCAAACACTCGCTTGAGTGAATCTGCTTCTACTACATTTGTTTTCATACAACCTCAACACGCAGTCGAACACTTATGTCTTCCTCCCTGTTCCCCTTCGGGTACTCTACCTTGAGCCGCCCACAAGGGGCGTCTACGCCAGTCCCCCATCTGGCTACGGCTTATACTACACCCGTAGTATGTGTAGCAGTAGCCACCACTCATATAAATAAATAGATAATCAATCAATGACTACCCGCAACCCTATATTCTTTTGAATTTTGCGGGCGTGGAATTTTGAATTCACCCCCTTGGGGTGCGTCATGCCGCCATCTCAAAACACTCTCGTTGCCAAACAATAACTTCAAGCCCTCCTACAAGTTCCACGACTGCCTTGAAGAATTTCTCCTGTGGTCTGTCTTCAAATGTTTTAACAATTGCCTGCTTCCATTGGCAGCAATACCATACCCAGCAGCGTTTGGAGTCGTTAACTTGTTGTGGCTGTGTCGGCTGCTTTGCTCTAGCAGGCTGAGCAGTACAATCACAAGAAGGCTCCGAAATATTGCCTGACACTGCCGAATTTTCTTGAGGTGCTATGTTCTGGGACTCTTTGTCGGATTTCAAAACCGCCTCGACATCTCGCTTCAACCATTGCTCAAATACTTGCTCTCGACCATCACAAACAGCGATCGCTTGTCCATTGTCGTCGAGTCGATACTTGGGTCGCTTGCTGTTGTTTTCTACTTTTTCAAAGTCTGCCCCAGGAGTACCATAAATCCTTTCCTGGTTGCCCCTACGCCCCTGTTTGCGTAGGAACGGCATCTTGTGCCCAATTAAATTAAGAATTCGCTGAGTGCATGTAATCGGGTCGTCAATTTTAGAGAAATCAATTCCCAAAATTAACTTCAAATCATTTACATTTCGTTTGCACTTGTCAAAAATATCTAGAATGACAGGATGATTCTTGCTGAAATTCGTGCCTTGGTACAATCGCTCGATTCCTAAAAAGCTTAAAGCATCAATCTTTTTATTCAAGAGCCGCTTCGACATGTCCACCATGAAATAATCTCCTTCACTAATCAGTGATGTCATGGTAGTGCTATCTTTTAGAGTTAGGAAATCTCGTCCCACATCAAAATAATAATGTAGTCTAATTTTTGAATACCAGCCATCATCATCTTTGGCAACTAGCTCAGCATCTACTCTTATGTTGTAAGTGCGTTCTAGTTGCGCTTTTCTTAACTTTAATAATTCGGATTTAGTTCTCGTTTGCTGCTTGCTTAATACCTCATATTGCTTATCATCAATACTCTCTGAGGCTGAAACTTCTGATTTATATATTTGATATTGTTCATCTCTGTTATCATCAATATCATGCTTTGTCGCTAACACTTGGGATTCATTTGGCAGTGCCATAGGCTTATCATCGCCATCAAAGGTATCTTCGTTCGCCTCATCCGATGATTTGATGATATGTCCCTCTGCTGCCAAATCTGCAATTATTTGTTCGGAGTAATTCCACATACCGGAATTGATAATTGCCCCCAGTTTCGCCCAAGTAGTTAGACAAATTGGCTCAAAATTACCATCAACAGACTCTTCAAACCCTGCTTCAAGCAACTTCTTAATATGGGCTTTATCCAATTTCCTTTGGCTAGCAATTAAACTTTTATAGTTAGTAGATTTATCACCAACAAATCCCATTCCCACAGACTTAACCCATATATATCTGGGCACTCCTGGACGATATCTAGAAAGGTGTTGGCGAACAGAATCGGCTGGAGAACTGCCTTGAAATATACCCCAAACACCTTGAAAATGTTCCGATTCAATTGACACACCAGTTTCAAGGGTTGGGGTACAAATTACTAAATCGTAGTCAGCAATTATCTGATTTATATTACTGGTGCAGCCATATGCTGGATGGGTTGGGTCAGCAACTGTTTCGGAATCTATTCTCAAAATCTTAATACCTGGTACTTCCTTTTTGTACCTTTCCTCCAACTCTCGGCAATATTTCGCCGATTCTTTCTGATAATATGCTTCCAAGCAGGTGCTTCCCCAGCGAGATTTAGCCTTTTGAGCAGAGACGCAAAGTAAGTGTTTCTCGCCCCTCAACAGTCTTTGTTTGAGAGTAGCAACCAGCTTAGCTGGGCTTTTATCTTGGAAGTGATAAACTTTCCAAGGCTCATCAAATTTATAAGTATTTTCAATAATCCAAGTTTTAACATCAAAACCAATCAACCCTTTAATAAAATCGATAGCAATATCATTTAAGTCGGCATCCGCAATAATGATTCTACCTCCATTTTTGACAACATTAATTAGTAATTGTTTTAGGGTTTTGATGATTTTCACTCTGTGGGACGTGCAAGTATTAGATGATAACAAGTGCCAAATTACTTGCATGACTTCATCAATAACTACATAGCAATTCTTCCATTCATCTGGATTAAATCGAGCTTGAGATTCACGATGCAGGCTATCAATACATAGCCCCATACCAAGCCGATTACCCTCACCCGTTGATTTGATTTCGGTTACATAAGGGACACCGATTCTATCAGCAGTTTGAGTTGATAATTGTATGCGGTGAGTGATTAGTAGAATTCGCTTTTCTCCACTTCTTAAAAGTGGCTCGACGTACCAACGAATCCATTCGGTTTTACCTATTTTCTTGGGAGCCTTTAAGCAAATTAACTGACTATTAGTAGGCGGTAAAGTATCATTAGGATTTTCACGATTTAACAAGTAGCGACGGTCTAGGGATTGGTCAACCTCATAAGTCAACTGCCGCATCTGTTGTGTTTCCCAGTTCTCAAAGTCTTGGGCTTTTCGATAGATGTTGCCAAAAATTTCGTTCTTATCTAGCCGTGGAAAAAAACCGCATAAATCGCGCAATCCTTTTGGCTTATTGCCTTGCCAACAAGATTTTGGGTAAGCATTCTCAAAACGAGCGGTCTTTTCGCAGTAATATTGAGAATCCTCGCAGTAAGCCCGCTCGTTTTGAGAAGGATTGCGCGATTTATGTGTATTAGTGCGTCCCCCCAGTGCAGCTGCGTTATAAAGTACATCATCAATGCCTTTGCCCAGTTTTCTATCCCAAGACATCACACAGGGGGTGCAGCCTCGCTTTTTGAATAACTTGGCAGTTTTGGCGATCGCACTGTCCACGTCCCGGCGGGTACTACGCTTGCTATCTTGGTCAAATGCAAAATAAATTCTCCTTTCTGGTGTGGCAAAGGGGGCTAGTTGAGGTATCAGGGTCGGCTGCCCTATAACTTCCCCATACTCGTCGCGCTGTACACGATAGCAGGTGCGGATTCCCGGTAATGCGATCGCAACATAACCACGACTTAAGATGCAGGCCGCCTTCTTCACACCTTCGGTGATGATGATGGGGATATTGTTATCTATCACCCACTGCCAAAAAATCATCGGCCAAGAGAGTACCGAGGTGTAGTCAGAGGGCAACGCTACGTCATAGCGACGGCTGATTAGTTCAAAAACCAAGGGCGAAACTTTGAGGAAGAATGCCTCTAATTGAGTCTTGGGCGGATGTTCGTACTTAATTGTCTTGCCATTACTATCAACTCTAGGGGTATTGGGCTTAAAACACCCCCACTCGGACATGTGCCCTTTTTGGATGTCCACCCCACAACACCACCAACCACCCGCCTCTACGTGTCCATACTTACTTCTCAAATATCTCCACTGGGCATCTGGGTGAACCTTCCCGGATATTAGGGCAGGGTCACTGATTAGATATTGATAAGGTTCGTCGCCGGACAGCGATCGCAAATTTAATGCGGTTATTTCTTCATCAATGCAGCTACCCTTCACCCATTCGTCCCAGTGGGCAGCATCTATTTGGCGACCAGAATGGAAAACCCGCCCGCTCGTAAGTCTTTCTTGATTTACGCAACTCTTGCACTTGGGGGACTTTCCAAATCCTTTCATACCCCCCTCCCCAACAAAGAGGCGGAGGGGAAGGGTGCTCTTAGCAGAGGAGAAGAATTCCCCCTGCTCCCTGCTTCTTCTAGCTGCCTCCTCCCTTGCTGCTTAAGGACTTTACTCAACAGCAAAATCATTTTTGCTACTCCGGTGGGTGTTGATACCGGGTAGCCCCTATGGTCTTCGGGTCAATAGATTGCTAGCTTAATAGATGGAAATTGTTTGTTAGCTGGGTTGTTTCCGCAGCTGGGTGAACGATTACAGTCGTTCTTGGTGTTGGCTAACAAGCTGACCCCGAAAGCTTTAGGAGGCTACCCGCTTTTTTACGAATTCAAAATTCAAAATTCAAAATTCAAAATTATTTAGAATTGTTCTGCTTGGTTTTGACTATTATTGCGGCGATTATTTTGATGATTTCTTCACTTTCT
>NZ_ALVT01000033.1 GCF_000517105.1 Fischerella sp. PCC 9605
TCTATTCGTAATGTCTATTTGTTGGCTCATTGCTTGGTAATTCCTCTTATTTCCGGATTAACTCTCGTATATTATTACTTCTGAAATTTTGAATTTTGAATTTTGAATTTTGAATTACATTGCTGCATCCACGCCCTAATTGCTGCTGTCTCATCCACTCCAGTGGCTCTAGCACCAATCACATACTGTTGATATAAAGACGCAGCATAGTTGGGATGGTCACACACAGAATCTGCCCAAGCCAAACACATGGTTTTTACCAACTCATCAACCTTGCTAACATCAAGCTGGCTGGGACGTGAGACCGAATGAAATTGCAACCATTCCTTAACCAACTCCACTGGATAATTAAGCAAGGTGCGAATTTGCTTAACCCGTAAATCTTGATTGAATTCTACTTCGGACGAAGGAACAACAGTAGTTTGTGCTATTGTTGTAGGCTGTTTGACAGTGGGAACAATATCGGATTCAACACAGCAAGATAACCTGGATTGAATGTCGTTAATAATCGTCCCCCAATCCGCATCTTTATTCCATTCACGACGAATTCTCACTTTACTAACAGCATCGTAAAGTTGGCAAAATACCGCATTCTCTTCGCCAGAAATTGCGGCAATTATTAACGGTTTGGAAAAGTCTTGAACAATAGATGCTGCTAAAAGAAACGTTTTAGCAAAATTCGTTTCTATCCCAGTCCTAATAACATAAACTTCGTCCGCCGAGACAACAATATCTAATTTCCTGTTGTCCTTGCCTTTAAACTCTTTAGCTGTCAATCGTAGCTCGGTTAAATATCCGGTTATTCCCCTCTGTGGTACAGGAATCTTTTTATCCTGATTGGTGTCGTAGCGATACCAAACATATGATTCACCATTCAATTCACCTTGATTTACATATAAATAAACAGGCAATGGTGGATTGCACAACCCTAATTTAATTTCACTAATCATTAGAATCCCTCCAATTCATCTTCAACAGTTGTGTCTGCAAAATTTCTTTGAGATTTCGCTTTATTTATTTGGAATTCTGAAGCTTTCAGCACAGGAGTTGCTGCTTGTTTCACGGATTCTTTTGCTTGGAGGTAAAGAAATTCTGCTACTCTATCGGCGTCTTCATCCTCATCAACTTGTGCCCACAATGAACATCCTAAATCTAGCGATTCGTATGCACCAAGATTAAATTTACGACTGTAGGATATTGAGACTGTTGTGATTTTCATGACTGGTTTATTCCCATTTCAATCAACTGCTTAACACACCTCCGAAGCTTCACTCAAATAATGCAGAACATCTTTGCGAGCGGCGTTTTCATTTCTAGATCTGCATCTTCACAATTAGCTAACTCTTGCTATTGTGAATACTGAATAATTGTTTGAATCTTTACATAGCAACCATCAAATTCTTTAAATATTTCAATTGCTTTGATGGTTATACTTAAGACAAGAATAAAACCGCAATTGAGGATGAAATAAGTTTGTTCAGGTGGGCAAGTGACCCACCTTCTTTTATTACGCTGTTAACAACATCACACTTTCTGAGCGCGGTTTATAATCTTTCAACTGCTCCCATTCATCTGTCGTCAATTCCTCAAACGCTTTATCGAGCAACTGTTCACAATCAACAAGGTTCGTCTCAGCATACTTGCTGGGTGTAGCTGGTTCTTTAATTTCTTCCTGGTTGCTGGGTGCTGGCTGCTGGTTGAATTGTTTTGCTGACACCATCGACAATGACCAAACAGCATCAGCAGCACTATCACACGGTACACGTTCTTGATGCTGTGATGAAGCTTGTACAAACCACCATCTTCCGTCGGTGCATCCGACTAAGCCAAGTTTTACCGAGTTGTGGTAAATTCCCGAGTCCAGTAGTTCTAGCCCAAATTTCTCGCATTCGTGGGCAACAGAAGCCATGATTTCGTTACCAGTGGTCGCAGCTGGGACTTCTGCTTCTTGTACTGGCAATTCACCCTGCTTGTAGTGCCATGTGATGTAACTGTGGCACTTCGCCCACGTAAGGGCACGATGAACTTCCACCGAGTTAATAATCACCACCCAACGTTGCGTTTGGAAGTCGTCGTGGTCGTATGTAATTTTGGCTACCAGTTTCTCAAGGGCGTATATCTCATGCTCTCCAAAGCTGATTTCAACGACTCTCAATTCTTCTGGGACTACTGCTGATGCTTGTGCTTCTATGTATTCTTCCAGTTCGGCTTGGGCAACGGCTTGTTCGTCAATATGAACAAACCCGGAGGATTGGTGAGTGATTATTGCATTCACCCAAGTTTCAGTTTCTCTCTTGTCGCTTGTAGGGGTTACGCCCAGGGAGGCTGCAATTTTCTTGAGTTGAGAGAGCTTTAAACCACAAAGGGCTTGCTGTGTATAGATTGGATAAGTCATAATGGAGGTTCCTTTAATTAAGGTCAAAGGGCAATTGTTTAGTTAGCCAGACGAGGCAATTGCCCTTTGTTATTTCATCTTATATGCTTTTTATGGCATTATAAATATATTTTTTTGGCTTGCTAAAAAGTTTTTTTTGGCATAGCATTATGGTGTGAAAACTCAATAGCTAGTGGTAAAGCAATGAAAGTCATTAACCCTAATGGCGGAATTGTGCTATGCCTCTTTAGACTTATAACAGAGACTAAAGAGGAAAAACTTATGGATATGTCTATAATCCACGAAAGAATGCGTGAGCTAGGCATTGACTTGGCAGCACTTAACCGCCGTTTTTGTCAGATCAGGCAAGCTAAAGGCGATGAAAAGGCTACACCAGTCAATCGTCGAAATATGCTTCAAAAAGCATTATCTAATGAAGGGAACCCAACTCTTGAGACATTCCTCGATATAATAGAAGCCTTAGATGGGGAGATATTAATTCAGTGGAGAGATACTAAAGTACGCAAGTTTGGGGAAAGCAAGAATGTTGATGAAAAAGCATCGTAAGTGATCAGCCCTTCGGGCAGGGAACTCTAGAGAGCGGGAAATCCTGCCCCAATCATCGGCATCCTTGTCCTTAAATTGAATATTGTTGAAAAAATAAATATCTGAAACCTTCACTCAAGATAGCAGTACTGCCCAACGTTTTAATGATTTTATAACCAGCACCCAATCGCAAACAGTTCTGATAGCGGCATGGTTGCAATGCCACTCCGCATGTCATGCGTCAAAACTTGGAGGAATTATGGACATCACCAAGAAATGCCTTTGTTCACTGCCACAATGAGTTATTGATACAATTCATGACAAAGAAAGGCAGAGGGCAGGAGGCAGAAGGCAGAAGGCTTCTGACTCCTCCCCTCTAAAAAAAAACTTCAGTTATGGGTTTAAAGCCCATTTATAAAAAAGATGTTTTTCGAGACGCTTTGCGCGAAGAAAAACAGCGTCCTTATTTCAATCCCACTATGAGTAAGGGTGGGTTCCTTCTGCCCTCTGCCCTCTGCCTTCTGCCTTCTGAATTGGCAGCATTTAATTAGAAATAGATAGCCTGTTTTTCTGGCGTTGATTACTACGCTGTTAATTCATACAGCAACCCTGACATATCTAATACCCGTTCAGACCAAACACCAGCTTGTTGTGCCACTTCAGTACGGGTTTTTTCATCTGACCAAATATCATCCCAGCTTAATTCCCACATTGCTAGTTGAACTTGAATATTCACCAATTCCTCTGCATACACTGGTTCAATTTCTGCTGCTGTCCACTCAATAAACCATTTAGTTTCATCAATTACACTACTCACCGCTTCTTTATGAGCAATAAAAGAAAACGACTTAATCCTGGCTAAATTTGAAGCTATATGTCCTAAGCGAATTGATATATTGTCACCTTGGAAGCGTTCTTGTTTTTTATCTAAATTCTGGTTCATAACCACCTATCAAATGTTGAGTAATTTGTGTCACACGTTCTCGAATTGCCGGGTCTTGGATTAACATTGAGCGATTATTCTGGCTGGGGCGAATATTGATAATTGACTCGTAAGCCATTTTTTGTGTAAATGGTACCCAGTCTGCACCCCAAATATCTTTCTGCCTGCTGCCATCTTTCAATAATTCTGCTTCGCACTCGGCGTGTTGTTGTCCTCCTCCTGCAAGAATACCTCTTTCTATATCTACTGCTATTTTGATATAAACTCTCAAAGTTTGCAGCATTTGCTCAACTTGTTCCAACGTTGCTCGTTCCCTAATAATTAGTACCAAATCTTTACTCCAGTACCCATAACTACACGCCTAGAAATTACATTTGCTAACAACCAACAATCAAATATATTGCCATTGTTTTACAGCAATAGTTAAGGAAAATTTCCCCCATGCACGCAATAAGCTGTGATACCCATATCTGCGGAATGTGGGATTTAGATGAAATTTTTTTGTAGAGGTGGTGTAACCAGCTGCACATATAGGGCTGCACCAAGGCATATACGAGTTAAGCATGGTTGTCTAACTCAAACCAAACAACTGCGATCGCTCAACCCAAACGTATTGAAGCGCAAACGTTCTAATGATGGGTGTAACCAGTACTCAATAGCAAACAGTTCTAATGGCAGCATCTTTGCAATGCCCCTGGTTTGTCCAGTGTCAAAACTTGGAGGAACTATGGACGCGATCGCTTTTCACTGATTTCCCGACGTTGAAAATATTAAGTAATGTTTCGCCAACAGTGTTTTCGCTATATTTGCCCCTGATTGGTCGCCGATCACACTTTGAAGGTGATCTGAGTATAGAATTACTAAATTTATTCAGATATTATCAATCACATAATTAATATTATTTCCCTTAAAGATGGCTGGCTCCCCACCTGAGTGCCTACAGTAACCAGAGCGAACTCGCGCTCTTACCGGGACGAGTTTTCCATATTCTTGATTTTGAGAAGTCACTTATGCTGAAGGCAGAGGGCTTTATGACCCCTGCCGTGGGGATTCAAGTAAGGACGCCGTATTTCTTGCGCTGACAAGGGTGAAATACATCTTCTTTTTTAGTGGGCAGCCTACCCACAACGCCCATTTTTGATTGATACTCCTAACATAAGTGCCTTCTGTCTACCGTAGGTAGACGTTCTGCGCCTACTTCTGTGAAGTCGCAGAGCGTCTACGTCCCTGTGCCTTTGTTTGTAAATAATAGAACAATTAATATGCGATCGCTCTTCCTCACCTTACCCCTAGTTACTTTGGGCTGTCTTGCATCTATCAACACCGTTAGAGCGCAAGTGTCAAGCGATGGAAGTTTATCTACTACCGTTTCCAGCCCTGATGGTTCAAATTTTACGATTGATAATGGGTAAGGATTCAGGTGGTGGGGTATTGACAAAAGGGACACAAAGGGTAGAGTATCGCAATCATGAACAAAGACCTGCCACCAGAACTAGATCGAGAAAGACTCAACCAGCTGCCTCAGGAGGAACTGGTAGAAATGATCATTGGGCAGGCGATCGCCTTAGCGCCCTATGCCCCAACCTGCTAAAAGCAGGTTGCCCGCTCGCGAGCGGGGGAGGGCTGTTCTCCAGCCCAGAGGGCATGTACGGGCGATCGCAACTTTCTTATTCACTTCATTGTTAAGTTTTGTTGGTGATTTTGGCACTTAATCGCCTTCAAATCCTTACCATATCAAGCTTTTAGCCTCAAAACACTACTCAGCTTCAAATTGTAACAGTTAGGAAAATTAACTACACCTTTAGACATTTTCTGTCTACTTTCTTCATTTTCTCTGTTAATTTCTGTTGCAATATCAGCCTCTACTACCAGACACTATCCTAAACTTAATCGCTCAAACCCTTACCAAGCTTTCCTTACACCGATTTCCGGTTTTGCTCGCGAAAGATCCGACTAATGCATAGCTATTTGATAAACCAGGATGGTGGTAATGTCTCGTGGGTTGTAGCGAAGCACTACCCATGTTCCCGTATACCCCTCGCTTATGCTCTCCTTTATACGTCAGGTTGGCAAACTGAATGTATCCACCTCGATATACCACCCGCCTTGAGCGTCGCATTAAACAAATATCCAATTCGCGATCGCTTAAAAGCGGTAATTGTGCAATTCGTCCTGCTTCCCACCGTCCGAGGCGAGGAGAGCGAACCAGTTCGTGGATCGAGGCTCTGGTTGTAACGTTCTACAATGTAGCGAACGATCAGTCGCTCTAACTGCTCTAATGTCAAGCTGGCTTCTTTTTCTGCGCCTTTTGGACGACGCTTGACATTGCTACCAGTATATCCAGGCAGTGTCGATAATAATTCAGTGTTGAACGTTCCAAATGGACGCTCGACAATACCTCCTTCGCTTGGGTATCGCCGTTGGCAACTTCTCACCACTCCATCCGGGCGATCGCTGTTTATTTGATCGATTGATAATTATCCTTTGGGACTAACTTGCCTTGCTGAATACGAAAGCACTCGATTAAGCTCTGGGCAAGGTTAGCAAGGTTATCGCGCTCGGTATTTGTCAGAAAAAGAGCATTCGCCTGACTGGGATCGATCTCAGCGACAAACTGACCCTCCCCTGGCATAAGCTTCAAGTTTTCACTCATCGTTTCATGCGGTGTATTGACCGACATGATATTGCCTTGCTCGTCATACGTTACAAATATTCTCATGGCTGTATTCTCCTAGATACCGATTTGACTCATGTACAGGTCGTAATGAATCGTGCTAGAACCCGTGTTAGCGATCTCAATATGCACTTCTCCTTTTGGCGATTCATAAGAGTTTTTGCGAACCTGGTAGTTTACATTGGTGACTGCTGCACTTGCGTAAAGATCTGCCGAGTCGGGAAGAACAGTCACAAGAATAGGTCGAACTGAGAACGAGTAAATCGTATCGCTTGGAGCGTTATACCAGACCCAATATGCCTTTGCCCCTGGTTTAAGATGATAGCCAGTAGCCATCTTTGTTGCCCAAACATTTGCCATAAATAACTCCTTACTTCAACAGGTTTATTTACTAAGTGAATTTCATCTTTATTGGTAAATTTCTTCCCAACATAGGTACAAAACAGCTACAAATCCGACAGTTTTGATTCCTGAAACATTGATCTGACTTTTCACGGAATGTAGAAAAGTCAGCCCTTACATAGAGTTTGTGAACTCAGCTACAAACCTCTCTAAGAGCCCCCTACCCCCTGCTAAGAGCCTCTCCTCACCACCCATATAAATAAATAGATTAATCAATCCATGACTACCATACTCCCAATACAGATGCAAACTCATCAAACCCAGACTTTGCTCGGTTGAATGCGTTCAGGCGTTCAGGCGTGACTTCACTCCAAGGGGGTGCGTCATGCCGCCATCTCAAAACACTCTCGTTGCCAAACAATCATGGAGAGCCCAGAGACAAGTTTCACGACTGCCTTGAAGAATTTCTCGTTTGGCCTGTCTTCTAGTGTTTCAACAATCGCCTGCTTCCACTGTTGACAATACCAAACCCAACAACGCTTTGAGGATGCATTCTGTTGTGGTTCGGGTGTCGGACTGGGTGCGGAGCATAATGAGAACCCAGTTGATTCTGGCTTATTCCAATAAAAGCGGCCATCGTTTGCGTTTATGTCTATAGAGTAAGAAGGAGTCGATGGCCGCGCCGAGGGGGTGTGAGTTAGGGGAACTTCTACCATCTGCTTGTTGAGTGAGGAGCGGTTCTCCTTCTCCCACTGCTGCTGTCTCGCTTTCGCTTCACTCAAACACACAGAACAGGCGTCAGCGATCGCTTTTGTGGCTCTGCGAGTCAGGCATTTATCAATATCTGAGATCAAATCATCAAGTTTTTCTGGGGACTGGGCAGAGTAGTACCTACCCCTATTGTTTCTGGCTCCACTCCTTCTGGTCTTCCTAGCTTCTAAACCAAAGTAATCCAAAAATCGGTCAATCATGGTTTTGACGTGGGTTGCCCTTCCTTGTGTTATTTTGGCTTTCGGTATCCCAGTCAGATTGAAGTACTCTGGCTGCTCGTAATAGTTACTGACAATAGAGAGCACCGCCTCATCTCGGCTAGAGAATTCAGATGCCTCAATTATTTGCCCAACTCCTAGCGCTTTTAGTACGTCTATTTTCGTGGTGCTTGTCTTCCACACATCATCAGGCGTAAAGCCATGCTCAAAGTTGTAGGAGTGCGAATTCTTAAAAACAGCCCTCGCCAATTCTTGATCTTGCAGCTGCATCAATCGCCAGCGTTTGTTGATGAACTGGGGGTCGTCAATCAGTAAAGCTTTGACTAGTTGCGGCGACCAGCTAGGTGTATCCTCAATTCCAGGCAACAGATGTTTCAATCGTGCTTTGGCAATTTGACACTTTTGGTCGTAATTCACATCCTTTTTCATTAATTCCTGCGCTTTTTCCCATTCAATGTCGGGTGAATCGAATATTTTCTTTGCCTCTTTCTCCTTAATTATTTCTTTAGTTTCCTTGACCTGGGAATGCTGCCCTTCGTCGGCTTTTTCAACATGGTCGATGACTATATTACCCGCCTGGGCTAACGCAGTCTTGAGGCACATTTTCAAATTTTGATGCTCGTACTTCAACTGCTTTGCATCCTCCAAACCCGCCAAAAACCAAGGGTCACAGCAGAATTTCTCTTTCATCTCGTCAAACATGTTGTTGACGAAATCGCTGTTGACCAATTGCTCGTCCGCTTCCTTGGCCTGTTCAAGCAACCAATTAATACGCGTGAGCAAAACCTCTTCAACTTGCTTGATGGGATACGGGCATGGGTCTTTGGTGAAGTTGACAAATTCGGGACAAGCCACATAGATAGGCACATCCGTATCTCTCAGCCGACCCGACATCTGAAGTAGTGTATTAATCCCAACGCTTCCCCGCACGTCGAAACATACCACATCAAAATAATCATATAAATCAATCGACAGCCCAGATTCCCCAGAAGGACTAATGCTGTTTGAGTCAAGTTGCTCGGTAACAATAAAATCCTTCGGATTTGACTGGAATTGTTTGGCTAATTCTTCATGACTGGTCTTGCCATCTAACCGATAATGCTTATGACCAATTTTTGACAACATTTCGTCTGCCAGTTCGCAACTTCTTTGAGAATCGCTAATCCAAAGTACTCTCTTGGCTGCCTTGGCTTTTTCTACTAGTTGAGAGGGCAAATATTTTGCACCCATTGTGTATTCTTTTGTGCTGCTTTGCGTCTCCAAAAAAATAAATTTTCTTGGCTTGGTCGAGTAGGTACTGTCTAGTACCTTAATCTTTTTTTCTGGGAATAATGCTCTTAAAAATTCCACTTCCCTATCAGTTACAAACGCATCCATCATGATGGCGAATGCAGAATTTTTAATAGCATTAACATCCCATTCTATTGCTTGCTGCTGTCTGTCTTTTAGTGTTCCTCCTCCCTTTAGATGATTGAAGATTGAACAGACCTCATCATGAATCAGAATGTACTCCGGATGATGCTCTATTACCTTGTCGAATTTCTGAAAACTATCAGCACACCCGCAGTACAGTTTCGTACTATCATCAAGTCTGAAATCAATTCTTTGACCCTGAATTATGTCAAGGGTGTCCTTGATGTGAATGGCGCTAAGTCCTGCACTATTGGCTCTATATACCGTATTCCCCATTAGAGAATTACGGTAACTCACAGCCAATGATACTTTATCTAAGCGTTTCAAAAATTCAATTAGAGCCTGAGTTTTACCTCCTCCCAGTGCTTTGCGAACCACTAAAATATCGCACTCTTTTTCGATTCCTGACGGAATAGACAGCCATTTTTCATGTTGAATAATATCAGCACTTAACTTGACTCTTCTCTTCGCCCAATCTTGAAACTGTTTATTAACAGAGCCTTTTTCTGTGTCAAATACTGCTCTGTATTTTTTGAGAAACGATTCAAGTTTTAAGCATCGAACGATTGACAAATCTTTTAATTCATCAATGTCACCTTGGCTTTTATGGATTTGATTCCATTCAAGCACCTTGATTTGTGAAGATTCAAAATGCTCCTCAAGCCAACTGAAAAGGCGAATTAAGTTTTGAGCAACAGCCTTGTTTAATGTCCAACCCGCATCAGGGATAACATTTATGGGCAGTTCGCCATAAACAGCGATCGCTTGTTTTATGTACTTCTCCAAAAGCTTCGGTGAAGATAGCCACTGTCCTCCCGCCGCGCCAATCACAAGATAATTCAATCTTTGGCTTACCCAAAATGGCTTTGCCCCCACTCCTTCAACAATCGCAATTCCTGAAGGAGCGCCCGACGGGGGATGAAACACCGCCAATGGCAATTCATCTTCTGGTTGCACTTTCAACGTTGCTGTTGAAGGTGTGGACAGCCATTTATAGCGATTTCCATCAATAGGGTTATGTAGTCGCAGTTGTGCCGCAACGATGCGTCCGGTGAAGTCCCGTACTGGGCAGAGGTATCCGCCACCCCCAACCGCTAACGACCGACCATCTTTACTAATTCCCGGTAGTTGTGCATCATATTCTTTGTTTAGCTTCTGCCATTCTCTGACTGATTTGAAGCCACTCAAGGCAATCTCGGAGTCGGTAAAACCGCGTCCTCTCAAGTCGGCTCTTGTTGCTGGGTCAACCTTCAATCCTCTCAAAATTTCGGAGTAGAGGTTATGGCGATCGCTCACCGACAATGCCCGCTCACGTCGTTTGTTCTCGGAGGCTTTGCGCTTGTTGTCGCGTAGTTGCTTTTCTTGTAGACGCCTAGTCTCCCACTCCCGCTTGGCTTGTTCTGATAAATTGCCAGTGTAGGGTTTAAAGCTGGCAGTATGCCCGTTGGATTCCTTGACGCAAATAAACCCGCCAATAACCTCGCCCTTGCGAGCATCTACATAGGTGTGGCACAGAATAAAGTCTTCGTCGGCGGCATTGTACCGACAGGATGCCGAGACTGAATCGCAGACTGGGCAAGCGTTTCCTTTGGTGAAAGGCTTCGGATTAAACATCCTCCACCTCTGTTGCTAAATATTCTGTCACTTCTGCTACTCCGTGTTGGGAATTGGAGTAGCCCCCTATGGTATTGGGGCGTCGAGATTGCTAGCTTAATAGATGAAACTTGTTTATTAGCTGGGTTGTTTCCGCAGCTGGGTGAACGATTACAGTCGTTCTTGGTGTTAGCTAGCAAGCTTGCCCCGAAAGCTTTTGGGAGCTACCCACTTTTTTTGGGAATTCAACAGCGCGATCGCATGATTGTTATCTCTACATTCTGACACTCTGCTAACTGATTGCCAATGTATTGGTCATCAGTATTTATGATAGTTGATGGTCAGTGTACTGATTAGCTGTTATTCTGTAATCAGATCGGCGTTAATGGAGGTTAGTTAAAACAAGACGTGTTAGTAGTTTGGATGGAAGCTTATATTGATATTTCGCGTTGGTGGCCCAAAGCAGAAGATGGTAGCCTTTTGTCTGTCTATGCAGTTCACAAGCAATTTGAGTCCACCCCAAATCAGGTCACTAGACATACCTTAACCGTCGCCCGTGATGGCAAGCTTAAAAAGGCGGATATCGATAATTTGGTCAAACTTGCCAGGATTTGCTCAAAGCTATCTGGTGAGTTAGTGACTATAAATGACATTGTCAAAATTAAAGAGGATTAACCTACAAGTTGCATCATCATTGAGCAGTTGACGCGCTCCCCTTAAACTAAAAATACTGATATGAGGCGTAATTGGATGCCAACCATTGCTCACATTCAGTAGTAGTGCCGCTAAACTCAGCCTCCGCAGGGTGGTCTATTGGGACTACCTCTAGCTCGTAATCTGTATATTGTGCTAGGTCTACCCCGACACTGTGGATGGTTTTTACAACTTCCAAGGCTATAACTTTGTGCGTCAATTGCTGTTGAATTGTTCCCTGAAGTTTGGACAAATCTGTTTTAGAATTCATCTTTTTACCTTTAACTAAACTGTATTGAGTTAAGATGCTTTTGGTGACGGGAGTTGTGAGGAAATATCCTCATTGACACCCAGTCCTCTAATCAGTTCTCGAATTACATCTGTTGCTGTCCTTCCGGTTTGATTACAATACTTTTGGAGTTTTTCGGCTTCCGTTGATGCCAAATTGATGGTGATTCTTTTAGCCGTCCACTTTTTGCTCATAATTGCTAGTATTTAATTTCGTCATTACTTTTAGGCAACAACGGACGATTGAACATGCTGCATCCACGCTCTAATTGCTGCTACCTCCTCCTTTCCAGTGGCTCTAGCATCAACCACATACTGTTGATATGAAGACGCTACATAGTTGGGATGTCCACACACAGAGTCTGCCCAAGCCAAACACATAGTCTTCACAAGTTCATCAACTTTACTAGCATCAAGCTGGCTCGGACGGTCAACGCCCTGAAATTGCAGCCATTCCTTCACTAATTGCACTGGATAATTAAGAAGGGTGCGAATTTGTTTGATTCGCAAATCTTGACAAGTCCTTTGTCGCAAATCGCAAGTCGCAAGTATTGATTCAGTACTTGCGACTTGCGACTTGGTACTTGCGACTTCATTTGATAACCTGGATTGAATGTTATGAATAATTTCTGCCCAATCTGCGTCCTTGTCCCATTCCCGACGAATTCTTACCTTAGTGACAGCATCGTAAAGCTGACAAAAAACCGCATTCTCTTCACCAGAAACTGCGGCAATTATTAACGGTTTAGAAAAGTCAACAACAACAGATGCTGCTAACAAAAATGTTTTGGCGAAATTCGTTTCAACGCCTGTGCGGATAATATAAATTTCGTCCGCCGAGACAACAATATCTAGTTTCATGTTGTCCTTGCCTTTAAACTCTTTAGCAGTCAATCGTAGCTCGGTTAAATATCCGGTTAATCCCCTTTGTTGGACAACAATCTTTTTATCCTGATTGGTATCGTACCTGTACCACACATAACCTTCACCATTCATTTCACCTTGATTTACGTAAAGGTAAATTGGTAACGGGGGATTGCATAAGCCAAGCTTTATTTCAGTTGTGTTCATCATAAGTTAAGCAATATTAATCAGCTGTTTCACTCTCATTGATGTTTGAAGGCTAGAGCACACTTGTTCAAAGCGATCGCCCTTTTCGTTTGGACTACGCTGCTACCAACTCCTCAGTTTCATCCGTTGGTGAATACTCCAAAAGCCGATTCCATTCTGTAGGTGTTAACTGGTCAAAAGGACGGTCTAACAACTGTTCACAACAAACGAGGTTCGTGTCAGCATACTTGCTGGGTGTAGCTGCTTCTTCAATTTCTTCCTGGTTGCTGGGTGCTGGGTGCTGGTTGAATTGTTTTGCTGACACCATCGACAGCGACCAAACAGCATCAGTCACACTATCACACGGCACTCGCTCTTGATGCTGTGACGATGCGAGTACAAACCACCATCTACCGTCGGTGCAACCAACTTCACCAAGTTTTACGTCGTCGTGGAAAATTCCATCTTCGAGTAAGTCAAATCCAAATTTTTCACACTCAGCAGCAATCTTAACCATTACCTCATTACCAGTGGTAGTGGCTGGAACTTCTGCTTCTTGCACTGGTAATTCACCCTGCGTGTAATGCCACGTGATATAACTGTGGCACTTAGCAAAAGTATTTGCACGGTGTACCTCAGCTTCATTAACCTTAACTACCCAACGTTGTGTCTGAAAATCATCCCCGTCATAGGTAATTTTGGCTATCAGCTTTTGACCAGCATAAATCTCGTGGTTATAGAAGCTGATTTCTACTGATGTTAATTCTTCTGGGGCTATTGCTTGAGCCTGTGCTTCTATGTAGTTTTCCAGTTCTGCTTGTGCTTGCGCTTGAGAGTCAATATGAAGAAACTGGGAGGATTGGTGCTCAATAATTGCTTTGACCCAAGTTTGAGTCTCTCTTTTGTCTCCAGTGGGTTTTACACCCAGTGAGGCTGCGATTTTCTTGAGTTGGGAGAGCTTAAGTTCACGAAGGGCTTGCTGTGTATAGATTCGATGAGTCATAATGGAGATTCCTTTAATTAGGGTCAAAGGGCGATCGCAACTAGTTTTCTCAGGACTGGCGATCGCCTTTTGTTGTAATGAGTTCATCTTACCTATTAGCCGATTAATCGACAAGCCATTTAATCATTATAATTCTTGATGGCAAACGCAATTTTAGTCGATTAATTCTATAGGTGATTAATCGATTAATCGCTTAAATAACCATACACTTAAAGAAGTAATCGACAATAAGGGAGTAGGTCATGTTGGCAACCACTTTCATGAGAAAACAACCACCTCCCCCTAAATACACTGCAAGAGATGAAAGAAAGGCGGTACGAATGGCGAAAGTCAAGGTTAGGTGTCGTCTCCAGGATTTACTCGATCAACGAGAAATGACTCGTTCTGCTTTCTCTGAGGCGACTGGTTTAACTGCTGCTGCTGTAAGGGGGCTATGTGAAAATACTGCAAAACGAATTGATATTGATACTCTAAGTGCCTTATGTAGCTTTTTCAACAAAGATTGGCACGAATTGTTTGAGGTTGTGTCTAAAGAGGATTGGGAGGAATGACAACTGACGTTTACTGTCTTAAAAAGACTGTCACAGGTGGCTCCTATATTGGAGCAAAGCGCAGCATAAAAGTCAGATGGATAAAATATCGATGGTTTTTACTTCACATGCATGGTATGCCAAGCAACTGCAAGCTGACGCTCCCTTTGTATAGTCAGCCAGGCTTCGAGTCCAAGTTGCTGGAGGAATACACACCCAACAGTTGCAACAAAAAGACCAACTCCACCGCATATAAACTAAATCCTCAACTTAAAAATATGATTGTCGCTTCGCGCTGCAACACAACCAAACCTTTCACTACTAACCGTCATTAAAGCGGCTTCACAAACAAGCGATCGCCTTTTATAAAGGTCGATCGCCAACGCTTGATTCCTCGCTTTCATAGAGGCTACAGAATTTTTGCACCCGGAAACAGGATTCACAATATTAGAGCCACAAGTTTTACAGACAGTAGTAGGTGGTGCAATGCGCTGCACATATAGGGCTGTACCAAGCGCTTTGACCAGAGCAAACAAAGTTCAGTAAGTTAGGCGAACAACTGCACCACTCGACTCAAACGCAGTGAAGTGCGCCTGACGGTGTGATTTTATAACCAGCACGCATACAGCAATTTGTTATGATGGCGGCATACCTGCAATGCCCCTACGAGTGTCCTGCCTCAAAAATCCACAGTCCGCAACAGGCGTGCGATCGCGCATTCTGATGCCTGCACCCGCCTGCATTGATGGGGTTAGTGGAATGAGCATAACTAACCTCGCAGATTTGTGTGGTACACAACAGCACACAATTACTCAACTACTGAACCGTTTAAGAGATTCTGACCCGAGCGAGCGAACTACCGGAATGCTTGAAACCCGTTTGCTGGTAATAATTGGAGGCTCCTGAGCGAATGATGCTCATGCATTGCTTGTTCTTGTTTGACGAACGGGAACCACTAAATAAAATATCTCAGACATATCTTATCTATTATGGATATTATCTATCCAAAGGCAGAAACGGAATTACACCGTTTGGAGGGATAGCGAGATGTTTAGAGACTGTAGAATCTTGGATGATTTGCCAATCCCACTGCAAAAGTACACAAATGTAGGAGTTTTTGTCTACTTCTGTCGTGGCATATTGTTTATGCCTACAATTCGAGTCATTCCTAGTGGTATTCCCAAAAATATCCTTGAATCTGATAAAGTTTTGCGTCAGACAAATGCTAAAACAATAAAACTATCTAGAGTCCCAAGTATTGGAGAATACATTATTTGGAGAAATCAAAACTTTCAAGTTAAAAAAGTTACTTTTATTACTGATAATTCTATTGATGCAGCTATTGAAATAGAATGGTGTGAAAGTTTATAGAACTTGTAACACTGTAGAAGTTAGTAGCGATAAAGTTTTTAAGGCTCCTCCCTTATATAGTTGATTTTGTTAATTCATGAGTAGATGTGCTTATAATCATTTGCTGCTGATGGTAAACTTGAGGTTGTCCTGTCACAAGTGACTATAGCAGATCCAAGGCTATCCTACAGAGAGCGATCGCCCCTTGCGGAACAAGCGACAAAATTGCCACGAGCGTAGGCTTAAGGGCGTTTTATTCTCCAAAAATTGAGTTATTGTGTATAAAAAAGCCCGCACCGCCACCCCTTTTTCGGGATTATTACGCTTGTTGATATGTATAAGGCGCTTGCCTGCATGTCTAATTGTTTTTGAACCCCAGTTTTCCCTACAACTGGAGAGCAATCGCCCCTTGAAGGCTACCGCCGCAGCAACACCGCACGTACAAACACACATCCAACCAAAAACAAACCCCTCACAGCCCAATCTGGAGGGGTAACAGAGATTCCACACCCGCAACCAAATATAAGCCCCTCACAGCCCAAAACTGGAGGGGTAACAAAGAAAGTGACACAAAAAGCGCCCTACATTTGTAAAAAGGGCGATTCTCTAGAACTACACCTGATTTATAGACATTTTGCTTGAATCTATCTGATGCTGACCCCACCTATGGGCATATAAAAAATGCCCTCTTGGGTTGAGAATTGAAGAAGGCAGAAGGCAGGAGGCAGAAGGCAGAAGGCTTTTTCGTGGGGGATTCAAACCCCCTCTAATTGAAGACCACGCTCATCTATGATTTAGTGGGGGTCTTAAACCCAGTTTGTGGCGGCTGTTGGGCATACCTTAAAACTTTTTTCTTCCCTTCTGCCCTCTGCCCTCTGCCTTCTGCCTTGCCCGAAGGGCAGATAATGAATACGGACGAGTCGTCAGTAGCGCGATCGCTCCTACCAACCACACGCGCCCCTCCCTCTCACACCCTCACATCCCCTCCACGACGCGCGTAGAGGAATGGGGAGGAGGGGGCGATTTAGAGTGCGATCGCACTTAAAGTGCGAGTACCGCGTAGCTTCAGATGCTAGAGTGAGTTACCAGATTCATCTGCCAAAATCATGACTACTGAAATTTACAAAGATTACATCATTGAAAGTGCCATCGATGATTCATTGAGAGCAACCTGGAAATGCAAAATTACAGATTCACGCTTGAGATTTTTTACTGAAGTCAAGGGATGCAATTCTAGGGAATCGGCTTTCACAGTAGCTCGTCAAATCATCGACGCTGAGGAACGTTCGCCTGGAAATACTGACTATCAAGACCCTAAAGAATATCCAGACTTTACTGGGTGAAAGCGCGATCGCAGCTTCACGTTTAATGAATAGTCTGTGGTTATGTTATTTCTAGTAGTTACCAGTATCATAACTATTTGGCTAACTCTGATTGAGTTAATTTTGGTTGACGTATCGTAATCGCGACTGAGCGGTTTTGGCGGTGAACCTCTGTCTACACCGCTATCTACACCATCGTATTGACCGCCGATGTTGCGGGCTATCCTTTTTCTGACACACCCTAGCAGGATTCCATGTGGTTCTCTAAAAATAATTACCTGTAAATATAGAAGGTGCTAGTTTGACGGCAGAGCTAGCAGGATTCCATGTGGTTCTCTAAAAATAATAACGAGCGCCGTCTTCTGGTGATCTGAGCCGCCAACGAGTAAACCCAATACACGGCGTTCGTTATTATCCCTGTTCTGTCACTTTCGGAAAACAATAATCGTAGCGAAACATTGGAACCTTTATCTAATCAAACTTTGAGCCTTTCTTTTCTAATAGAAACTAAAATTTCTAGCTAAAAGCTGAAAAGTAAAGCTCCGAAAGGCTTTCAGGAATTGGCTTTTCCCAGTTTGACATAAGAGGGTTATTTATGAGTAAGTGCTTATCAACTCGAAATCGATTTTCATACTACATTCACACTACAAAGATTTCGGGTTTATTGACAAAATTATTGCCCGATTGAGAATTACCCCCCTCTCTAAATATATAGAAAGTCATTTTTTAGGGGGGGGTCTATAGTATTTTTACTCACTGGTTTTTGAAACTAACTAGATTTCTCATTTGGCTTTGTAGCATGTAGTGAGGTGGCATCCGGAGGACATGGGACGCGTACGCTCGTTGCACCGCTTGGACTGCCCCAACTAGTAAATTGCCGCCGTCGTTGCCGCGATCGCGCACCAATGGCTATTGACCTGTGATTGGGGCGTATACCAACACATCACCCACGCGCTACAATCCCCTACGCTGAGTTGCGGAATTTCATGACGGCAACCAAATATAAGCCCCTCCACAAGCCATGTGGAGGGGTAACAAAGAAAGTGACACAAAAAGCGCCCTACATTTGTAAAAAGGGCGATTTTCTAGAACTACACCTGATTTATAGACATTTTGCTTGAATCTGTCTGATGCTATCCCTACCTATGGGTATATAAAATGCCTTGGGTTGAGAAGTTTCCGCATTCGCTTACACCAGATTACAGGTGCAAACACATGCACGCACAAAAAGCCCCTCACAGCGCATTCACAGAGGGGCTATTAAGCAAGGGGCGGGGCGGGCGATAAAGGGCGGTAGTGACGGAACAATAAAATCTGTCAAGCTGTCTTTTAGGCTACTTTAATATACTCTTGAAAGCATATGTATTTGAACGCATAATTATAAATGAACTGGGTTGTTGAATTTCATGAGGATTTTGAGCCTGAGTTTGACAATTTACCAGAGTCGGTGCAGGATGAATTGCTTGCCCATTCTGGTCTGTTAGAGACTTTTGGCCNTCAACTAGNGCGTCNACAAGTTGATACACTCAAAGGCTCTAAATATTCCAACATGAAAGAACTGCGGTTTGAAGCAGCAGATGGTGTGTGGCGTGTAGCGTTTGCTTTTGATCCAAAACGGCGTGCCATCTTATTAATAGCTGGTGACAAGTCTGGCATGAGTCAGACTCGTTTCTACAAGCAACTTATAAAAAAAGCTGACGCCCGGTTTAGTTCGCACTTAGCCCAGTTGGAGATTCAGCAAGAGGGAGAGTGAATTACCTATGGCGACAACTTTGAAAGAAAAATTAACTAAATTATCACCGGATCGTCAAAAAAAGATTGAAGCACGAACCGCAGAGCTTGTGTCTGAAGAAATGACCAGGCAAGAACTAAGGCAATCACTAAAATTTACTCAAGATCAAATAGCGCAAATTCTTCAGATCGATCAAGGGAATGTTTCTCGAATTGAGCAACGTACTGATTTAATGCTTTCTACTTTACGTAAGTATATTGAAGCTATGGGAGGCGAACTACAGATTGCTGTTAAACTCCCCAATGGTCAAATTGTTACTCTAGTAGGAATTTTTGAGACTGAAGACTCTGAGGAAAAATCTTCCATAACCGAAAATCTAATTCATTAACCTGTGCTAAATTCATCCCTAAAAAAGGAATAAGCTAAGGTGAGTCAGCCAGAATTTATCTCTGGTTTGGAACTAAACCGCCGATTTTATTTTGAGGCAGTGCGCCCAATTTTGAATACGCACTTTCCAAATTTACCCCACACTGCTGCGTATATCGGCACAGGTAGTGATGTTTTAGGGTTTGATACGCCGATGTCAACTGACCATGATTGGCGTCCAGCCGTAACCATTTTTCTGCGTTCACAAGATTTACACTATGCAGAAAACATCCACGAAGTGATGAGTTATAATTTACCTCATCTTTTTTACGGCTATCCGACTAATTCCGTTCAAGCACCTGATGAATCCCAAGGAACTTATGTGATGCAGGAGACTACGGAATATCCTATCAACCATTCAGTTTGGGCGCTGACGTTGCGGGATTTTTTCTGGGAGTACTTGTGCTGGGACATAGAAGTGCTGCTAACAATAGGGGATTGGCTAACAATTGGGTCACAAGAACTGCGTTCTGTCACAGGGGGTGCTGTATATCACGATGCCATAGGAGAATTAACGCACATACGCAAGCAGTTATCTTGGTATCCCCATGATTTGTGGTTGTATTTACTGGCTGCTGTTTGGTGGCGTATCGAAAACGAAGAACATTTGATGGGACGTGCTGGTTATGTTGACGACGAACTTGGTTCATCCATTATTGGTGCGCGGCTAGTACGTGATTTGATGAGCTTGTGTTTTTTGATGGAAAAGCAGTACGCGCCATATCCCAAATGGTTCGGCTCTGCATTCAAGCAATTGAAATGTGCTGCACAACTAACGCCAATTTTGTGGCAAGTACAGCGTGCCCAAACTTGGCAACAACGAGAAAATGCTCTAAAAGGGGCATATTCATTTGTAGCGCGAATGCATAACACCCTTGGCATCACACAAAAGCTGCCAGAAACTGTATCAAACTTCCGCAAAACTCGACCCTTCCAAGTAATTCATGGTGATGTTTTCGCCAACGCGATTGTATCGCAAATCAAAGATGAAGCTGTTAAACGCCTAACAGAGCGTCCAATCATTGGCAGTATTGACTTATTTAGTGATAACAGCAATTTGCGATCGCAGATTATCTGGCGTTCAAAACTTCTCACCTTGTATCAATAGCTGAGGGCAGTTATACAGCGCTCCCTAGTTATAACCGGATGCCTGACAAAAGCGCGTACGCTGCGGGCGCGGGCGCGGGCGCGGGAGCGCCCGGAGCGGCTTCACGTTTTAACGAATAGGGGTAGTGTTACGGTCTTCAAGGGGCGTACTACATCATGCAAATCCGCTTGCAGCTTGAGTTTCACAGGCAATCGCCTGCGGTCAAATAGCGGCGGATCGCGGTCAGTTTTCGTGAAACGCGACATGCGGGCTAACCTTTTTCTGACACACCCAAGATCGCGATCGCGCCTACTGGACATCCGCTATAGCTTCACCAAAATCAGAAAAGAACCAAACCTGCGGTCAAATAGCGTGTCACAGTCTTCAAGGAGCGTACTACATGATGCAAATCCGCTCCCTGCTTGAGTTTCACCCTTAAATTAACTGCGGTCAAATAGCGGCGGATCGCGGTCAGTTTTCGTGAAACGCGACAATAAGTTATACTTAATTATTAGTTAGGGTGCAAGTATAAGTTTTGCTATTCCTAACTTTAAAAAACAACAAAAGCGACTTTAAGCAAAGTTGCTCAGAAACGATCCTACTTTGTGTTGACTTGACTGTTTGGAACAAGCTTTTAACAGTAACTTCTTTGATGCACAATTCTCAAGAATCACCAAATCCTAAGCAACTAGCCAAACTAATAAAGCAACTTAATCCACAAGATCAGTTACGCTTGCTTAAAGAGTTAGCTGGTGTGTTAAGCCCTAGTATGCTTGAAGCTATGAAGACTGAGGCCGAGCAGGCATGGGTACTCTCTAGGCTGGATGGAACCGAAGAGCTGGCAGAACTAGATCTGCGACCAGCTGAACATTTTGAAATTAAAGAAATCAAGCATAAACATTATGCGTATATACGATGGCGAGAAGATGGACGGCACAAATCTCAGTATTTAGGACCAATGCCCTTCCTGCCTGGTCATACATATACACTTACCAATAAACAAAATGGCAACACAAAAACCATAACTTCACTTGGCTTAGAAATAGAGAATAACCAAATTTACCTCAAGGTTCAAATCTTAAAACCCGTTCATACTATTAGAAGTTATCCTTATCCAGAATGCTTGGACACGATATTCAGCAAAAAAGAGTGGACAGTTCAGCAGGCAACCTCTCCCCTTACTGAAAGGGAAGAAACACTCAACCCTAAGCCCTCCAACCCACAAGACGCTACTACCCCACCTATTAAACCAAAACGGCATTAAACCAAAACGGCACTATCCACTTTCTGAATCATAACGCTCTTGTGAGAAACTTTTTGCTCCACCTGTAAAGGCTGGAAACACCAAAAATGGTTAAAATTTATGCGATCTAGAAATTTGCACTCATATCAATACTGCCTAGAGTCAATATCAACTCTAGAGCCAAAGAATGATGAGATCCCCTGACCTGGGCTGGTCTTGTTAGATGAGCAAAGTTTAAAGCTGTTTCAATTTCATCTAAAATACTGCCATTCTGGGATTTTTTTTGAGGTAGAACTTTTGCTACTCGTTTGAGCCGATCACCTAAATAATTCAATTTGATGCGAATTGTTTCTTCGGTTGGTAACTGTTCGTCACTATAATCAAACTTCTCAATTAATAGCTTTCGTACTTCACTTGCAGTTAGGCGTGTATACAGGTGGATTTAGTTTAAGAGTCATCAGAAGAAAAAATTGGGGTAAGAAAGATACAAGAAAACAAGTTACAGGACAAAGGAGAAGAGGAAGAGTAAATATTATGGGAGGTTTACGCTATCATGACAAGAAGAGAATAAATTTTGTAATTAAAAAAGGAAATGCAGATGTATTTTATGAACAGATTAAATCCTTGAACAATTTTCTGTTACAAGAATGGGTAGAGCAAGGAAAATCAATTGAATAATTTAAGGATAGTTCGGCAAAAATAGTTATTATCTTAGATAATGCTAGCTTTCATAAAAGAAAAGATATTTTAGATAAAATTGAGTCATAAATGCCAAATATTATCCTAGAATTTTTACCAGAGTATAGTCCAAATTATAATTTGATTGAATTGGTTTGGCATTCAGCAAAAGAATATATAGCTCATAGATTGTTCGAGTCTGTATCACAGCTAGAAGAATTGTTAAATAAATTGCTTAATGAAGGTGGTCTTATTATTAAGTGGGAGCGTAATACCCCGGTTGAATCCACCACTACATGTACAGCCTTATCCCTCGCGATGACCCCAAGGGTCATCGCATTGGGGAAAATGGATAAAGTCGAGCATAGTGCCAATATGCTTATCTCCCTTCTTAAAAAAATCGGAGAACATAATAGCTAATATGGTTAAATAGTACGCCAGTAAGCATAACTTGTAAATTCCAAATTTGAGTCATGGCGAAAGTTTATAATCATAAAGAAATTGAAGTTAAGTGGCAGCAATACTGGGAGCAGCAGAAAACGTTCATGACGCCTACTTTAGGATCGCGCCCTAAATACTACGTGTTAGACATGTTCCCTTATCCCTCTGGACAGGGACTCCATGTTGGCCATCCTAAAGGTTATGTTGGCAGCGATGTCATTGCTCGCTATAAGCGTATGCAAGGCTATGATGTCCTTCATCCAATGGGTTGGGATGCCTTCGGTTTGCCTACTGAACGTCAAGCAGCTAAAGAAGGTATTCATCCAGCTGTGGTAACGCAACGCAACACTGATACTTTTCGCCAACAACTCAAGAAGCTAGGTCTCAACTACGATTGGAGTCGAGAAATTTGTACTAGTGATCCCAGCTACTATAAATGGACACAGTGGATCTTTCTAAAGCTTTACGAACAAGGCCTTGCTTATCAGGCAGAAGTTCCGGTGAACTGGTGCCCAGCACTGGGGACTGTTTTGGCAAACGAAGAAGTCAAAGATGGTGTCTATGTAGAGACAGGTGATCCTGTTGAGCGCCGTCTCATGAAGCAATGGATGCTTCGGATTACAGCATATGCTGATCGATTGCTCAATGATCTGGATCTGGTTGATTGGCCAGAAAGCCTGAAAGAAATGCAGCGAAACTGGATAGGTCGATCTGAAGGAGCACGTATTCGATTCCCAGTAGCACATCACTCCTCCTCCTTTGAGGTATTCTCTACACGACCAGATACCTTATTCGCTTGCACTTACTGTGTTCTTGCACCTGAGCATCCATTGGTTTCTGAAATTACTACTGAAGCTCAAAAGCAAGCAGTATCCAATTACGTGGAACAGACAAGTCGTCTCTCAGAACGTGAGCGCATAGCTCAAGCAGAAATTAAAAGTGGAGTTTTCACTGGAGCCTATGCAGTGTGTCCAGTGAATGGGCAGCTTATTCCTATTTGGATTGCGGATTACGTTTTACTAAGCTACGGGACCGGTGCAGTTTTTGGTTGCCCAGCTCATGATGAGCGTGACTATGCTTTTGCTAAACGCTTTGGATTACCTATTTTAGAAGTCGTTAGTGGTGGTGATATTCAGAAGAAGGCCTACACTGGCGATGGAGCGCACATCAATTCTGGTTTTCTAGATGATTTAAACAATGAAACAGCGAAGAAGCGGATAATTACTTGGCTTCAGAAGCATGGTTGTGGTGAAGCTCAAGTTACCTATCGTTTAAGAGACTGGTTATTCAGTCGTCAGCGTTACTGGGGGGAACCGATTCCTGTCCTGTTTAGAGAAGATGGGATAGTTACTCCTGTACCTGAAGATCAATTGCCTGTTGTTCTGCCGCACCTGGATGAAATAACGCCTACTCCAGATGGACAACCACCATTAGCAAGAGCAGAGGATTGGCTTCATACGATAGATCCTCGAAGCGGTAAGCCAGCCTTACGTGAAACAAATACAATGCCTCAATGGGCTGGTTCTTGTTGGTATTATCTTCGCTTTATTGACCCCAATAACAGTGAGGAGCCTTGGAGCAAAGAGGCTGAGCAACATTGGATGCCTGTCGATTTATATGTGGGAGGAGCAGAACACGCTACGCTTCATCTCTTGTACGCAAGATTCTGGCACAAGGTGCTCTACGATATTGGTTACGTATCAACACCGGAGCCTTTTCACAAGCTATTCAACCAGGGAATGATTTTGTCACGTAGCTTTAGAGATGTACGTGGAAAATATTATTACCCTTATGAAGCCATAGAGAAGGATGGCGGATGGTTTCTCAGTAGTACTGGTGAACCACTCGAAACCAAAATTGAAAAAATGAGCAAAAGCAAGTGTAATGTGGTAACGCCTGACGAGGTTATTGAAGAGTATGGAGCTGACAGCTTACGCCTGTACGAAATGTTTTTGGGTCCATTAGAAGAGGAAGCATTGTGGCAGACTGATCAGATCTTAGGAGTAAGACGTTTTCTTGAGCGAACTTGGAGACTTTTCTTCGAGAAAAGATATTCATCAGGATCTAGCACTTTTCAACAAAGCGACGAGGAACTAGAAATTCTTCTCCACAAAACTATCAAGAAGGCTACAGAAGACATTGAAAGCCTAAGATTCAATACTGCAATTAGCCATTTAATGAGCTTTGTTAACGAAGCGACAAAGAGATCTTATGTTTCAGATACTACCTTGAGCATTCTCGTACGGCTTCTCGCTCCCTTTGCGCCCCACATTGCTGAAGAATTGTGGGAATATCTTGGCAATGAAGATAGTATTACCTATGCTCCTTGGCCACAGTATGACCAAGAGAAAATAATAGAAGAGAGTGTAAACATCGCTGTTCAAGTGAGTGGAAAGCTTCGTAGCGTTGTCGAGGTGGCTCGTGGTTCAACAGAGGAAGTAGTGAAGGAGATAGCTCTTCAAACTCCTCAGGTTGCCAATCATTTACAAGGAAAGTCAATTGTGAAGACTATCTTTGTGCCAGACAAGCTAATTAACTTTGTCGTTAAAGGGACTTAGTATGACTTGCAGCATAAAATAAACTTTTAGTTCAAGATATGCTTCATAAAGCATTAACCATCGGATGGGGGGGATAAGTTGGTCTGGCATACAACACATAATGAATTTGTTGATAGCTGGGATGCTTTCAGTTTTCTGGCTACTTCTACCAGTTTGAGCAACCCTTCAATTCGGCGTAAATAGAAGGTTCGTGCAACCAGGGGCAACCAGTCATTGAAATCGTTGACCAGTAAGGGGTTCAGGCATTATCCACTTCTGATGATTGACCCCAGTTTTTACTCCTCAAGCATAAGTAAAGCTAATATATATGTTTAATTGTATTTGACAAAAAACCTAAAATTTGCAAAGAGAAATGTGGGGGAGAAAATATCTTTGCCGAAAATGGAAGTTGGACAGTAATAGATAGCATGGGTCAAGTCCTCATGCTTGCATATATCTCTTCATCATACTTTGCCTAAAATGATGCGAACTAGGCAAAATTAACATTTGTATTTATTATCAATTAAGCCTAAAAAAAGGGTAATTTTTACAAAACTTTACAAGGCTGCACCTGGTGACACGAACCTTCTATTTTCGCCAATTCCAATGATAGGATGGCTGGAGCAGTTTGTCTTTATAGATGTATTGTGGCTGGTTAATTTCAATTCTCCATCTTCGGCGGTATAAATCAGCCACAACATAACCCGGATTTCTCACAAGACTTTAAAAAATAGGGGTCAAAAACTGCCAAAATGTATGTTGCAAAACTATTCCAGCAGTTTGAAGCATGACCCCAAATAAAAATCATTCTATACCGGAACAGTTCATATTTGGACAAGTAAAGTCATGTCCAGTTATAGTTAATTTCAAGGGTGTCGGCGAGTACATCGGATGCAGGATTAATATTAATTGCGGAACTAGATAGCAAAAGAAAAATAACATCACGATTTGCGGCATGTTTCAAAGATTACCGAAATCCAAATAAAGTTTTATATCCAGCTCATAACTTAATAGCGCAAAGGATATATGGCTTAATCATGGGTTATGAAGATATAAATGATCATGAAACTCTACGTCACGACCCAATATTTGCACTTGCGGTTGGAAAGGTTATTAACTCAGAACAAGAATTAGCCCCTTTAGCAGGAAAAAGTACCCTAAACCGTCTCGAACATTGTCCAGAAGACGTAGATTCAAGAGAAAACAGTCGGTATCACCGTATCGAATATGATGCTCTTACGATAGAAACACTTTTAGTTGAGCTATTTTTGGAATCTTATCAGAAGCCACCGCGACAGATAATAATAGACTTAGATGTTACGGATGATTTAGTACATGGTCATCAAGAAGAAACATTCTTTAATCCTTATTACAGAGGATATTGTTATGCTCCACTTTATATTTTCTGTGGTAAACAAATACTAGCCACAAAACTGCGTGCGTCTAACTTAGACCCAGCAGCATGGGGGTTAGAAGAATTACAAAGAGTCATAAAAATAATACGCTTGCGATGGAAAAATGTAAAAATTATTATTCGTGGAGATAGCGCTTATTCGAGAGAAGATATCATGAGTTGGTGTGAATCTCAAACTGGAATTGATTATGTACTGGGACTCGCTCCAAATAATCGTCTAATCCAATTATCTAAATCAATACATTATAGAGCATCCCAAGAATACTCAGGAAAACTGAAACCCATAGTCCAGTTTTTTGAAAGCTTATTTCCTCCATCACCAGATTTGAAAAAAGACGCAGCAGCATTCGTTGATAACTCAGTTTGGTATTGTTCTCTTGACTATCAAACATTAGATAGTTGGAGCCGTAGTCGTCGTGTTGTTGCCAAGGTCGATTATAGCGCGAGAAGAAATTGATACTCGCTTTGTAGTGACCTCGCTCCCTGTTAATAAAATTCCTCCAGGACGACTTTATACTCAAAAATACTGTCCGCGAGGAAATATGGAGAATTCTCTAAAAGAACAAAAATTAGGATTACAAAGTGATAGAACAAGTACTCATACATTTGAAGGAAATCAATTACGTTTATGGTTTGCATAAGAGTGCTTACATTTTAATGAATGCCCTGCGAGAGAAATGTTTAGTCAATACGGAATTCAAAAATGCAACTGTTGAGACTATACGCACTAAATTATTAAAGCTAGGGGCTGTTATTACTATTAGCAAACGACGAGTTTTAATTGCAATTAGTCGTGCTTGCCCTGATCAGGAGATTTTTGTAACGGTTAGAGAGCGTTTATCTCGACTTCCTTGTCCTGGTTAGTAATGACATTATTGAATGAATTCATAAGTAATAGCTAATTCTGATTTTTAATAACTATTATTTAGGTTATTTTAATTGATTTAACCCACAAATTAGCATGTCAAATTTTATGGCTAAAAAGTTTGTGTTTCAGTATTCATCAGTTTTAATGTATTTTATGTATCTTGGATATACTCGGTTTTTACTTTGAGTTACTTACCCTCTATAGGAATTTTGATAATGTATCAATTTAATTATCCCAAATCGGGCTAATCCAAAGCTTTTTTTCTCACTCGTGAGAAATCCGGGTTGATGTAAGCTGTGATATCACCCGAAGTTTGAAACGAGTGGTAATTCTTGAATACATCATTGACTAAACCAACGAATACTTCACCAATTGCAGCATTGTTTAGCCCTGGAGATTTAATCAAACTTTTAAGATGTCTACGCATGTGCGCTAAACATTTTTGTGTAAGTGTTCAGGTACATTCTCATTTAACCGTCGATACTAAACTCTAGTTAGAAGAGGGATAACCATTTTTACAAATTAAAATCTTGATTTTGATATTGAACTTGTACCAATTCTCTATGTATGTACAAAAGGCGATTATTATATCATCTGAGATGATTATTTTTACTACGACATTAGAATAAGTTTTTTTAACTTATCTTTTTATTTATGATTCTAATAGTTCAACTAGATATTAATATACTTTATGGAATCTGATAAATAAGCGTTTTAGATTAATTTTTGTGCTGAAGCTGTTGTTTATGATTAATTTCTACTCTTTTAAAGTATCAAAAATTATCTAATAGGTCATATAAGAATACAGAATATCAAATTACAAGAAAATCCTAGAACATGTCATGCTTTATACAGTAATAATTATTATTTTATATAATTTTTACTCAAATTCAAATCTTTGCAGATATTACAATCTGTCATTACTATGTTAATTTTTTTTATTTCGTTTTTTTTGCCAAATCTATGATTGTATAAGGGAAACAAAATTAGTAAATTATTACATATCATTTAGTGACAGCATTTTACGCTACTATTTGAAATAGTGTTTGTTTATTGACGCTCACATTTGAAGGCTACCCGGAAACGTTGCTCATCTTATTTGAACAAATGCAGAACAATCCTGTCTTTACAGAGAAAGTTCTACACAAGGCCAAATTACTTGCTGCAAATGATTGACGACCGCATTGGGAGTGAGATCAGCGACCCTGACATTTGCCGATACTTAACTCTCGAAAAGGTCGCCTGATAAAGCTTCCAGTCAAAAATCTTACTTTTCCCAAATCCATTGGATTTGGCCGACTTAACACGCTATGGAAGGCTGTACCATTTAAACCTCACTGAATTTTGCAGCCTGAAATCCTTATGGCGTTTTAGCTGTTATGTGGCGGCAAACGTCAGCGGGGCGTGATCTTACCCCGCAAAGGGAGAATCCTACTACTGTCTCAGCAGCAATGACCATTAACCTGAAGGCTGAAGCCGTGCTTGATGCTGAAATCCATCTTAGGAAAATGCCAAGTGTCTTATTGCTCAGGGAGCCACATCGCATTTTTGTGACGGGAGCCATCCCATGAATGCTGAATTGCTTGAAACTTACTTGTCTTATTTCATTTGTAGTGGTTTTTTAGAGACTCCTCCACTCAAAAATTTTTAAATTTACTAAAAAATAGTTTAGTCTGAAAAGGGATTTTATCTGTAGCTTTTGGTGAGTTCAAACATTACTCTACATTGCTAGTGAATTATGTTATTAACTTGCATTCTACACAGGTATGTCTGTAGCCTGCTAGCTATAAGTATCAACAAGGATACTAGATTTATTAACCTGCTTAAAAATTTAGATTTAGGTGTCTTATTCTGGGTAATTTCTGTGGTTAGCATAATAGCTGTCCTCCTAAGACTTTTATACAGAAAGCTCATACTCCAAGGTAGCGTTTACCCAAAACAGCTCCACGATCAAACACTTGAAGTAGTAATTAACGAGACTCACCGAAACCTCATTGAAATAAAATCCCTGATAGATAATAAAACAACCAAGCTAGAAGACACCATCAATCAACTACACAATGAACTAAGAAAGCAGTTGCAGTTCAAAGAATCGCTTCTGTTTCTTTTTAAGGTATTTGAAGAAGCTAGTGAGGCAATATGTGTTACAGACTCTGATGGAAAACTCACTGAGATTAATAAAGCTTTCCTAAAATTATTCGGGTACTCAATAGACGAGTTAAATGCAGCTGGCGGTTTATTCACTCAGTTTGTAACTTCTGAAGTTGGACAAGAGATTCATAACCTCATACTTAATGGATATAGCTGGAAAGGAGAGGTAGAAATGCATGTGCGCCACAGCAATCTAATCCAAATCCAACTTTACGCCGAAGCCATAGAAAACCAAACAAATCAGATAATAGGAATAGTTTTTATTGTCACTGATGTCACTAAGCACAAGCAAATAGAAGGTAAGAATTCAGGCCTAAGGTTGTGGAATTAAAGATGGAGCAAGTTGAGAAGGATAAAGTTGAGCCTGGAGAGCTTGCTGAAAAAAATGAATTACAGACTGACCTTGACGACAACAAGTTTGTACTTAAGTCCGAAGCCTCATTTTCTCAAACCCTTGCTACATAAGCTTTACGCCAAGTGTTTCTTGAAGGCACCCCACTGGCGGCGCACTGCCCGTTATGAATGAAAGAAACAGTCTTGAATGGGACTCATTAACAGATAAATTTATAAGTGTTCTGACAGTTAAAACCGGATGCACAATAGTGTTGACAAAGCCTGATTGAAAGCATGGTTCTGGGGAAAATGGTTATGGCATTGGTGAAGGAGTATTATCCTATCCCGTTTCAGAGATTATCTATTATTACCGACCCAGGTCAGGGCATTTTTAATCATAAATATCGGGAAGCCTGCGATGAAATTGCCACCACATCAATCTCACGCATCAGTCTAACAGAGAAGAAAAAAGACTTGACTCATCTGGAGGCTCACATTTAGAGCAGATAAATGAGAATGCAGCTGGTATAGACGCCGGGTAGTGGCGAACATTGGGTATGCGTTCCTCCAGGTAGAGACGAGAAAAATGTGCGGCTCCAAAGGATGTTTTACCCCGGATTTGATGGCAATGGCAGATTGGTTGACTCAATGTGGGGTGACAACTGTGGCGATGGAAGCAACAGGAGTATATTGGATTGGAGTATTTCAAATCTTGGAAGCAAAAGGGTTTGAGGTCAAACTGGTGAATGCTCACCATTTCAAAACAGTGCCAGGACGCAAAACAGATGTACTAGACTGTCAATGGTTACAGCGGTTACATACTTACGGTTTATTATCTGGTTCTTTTCGCCCCGAAGACCAAGTTTGCGTCCTACGTAGCTACGTTCGCCAACGAGAATGCTTAATCAAAAGTGCTGGCATTCATGTGCAAAGGATGCAAAAAGTACTTATCCAGATGAATTTACACTTACATAAAGTGATTAGTGATATTACTGGTTTAACTGGAATAGCAATTATTAGGTCAATTGTCGCTGGTGAGCGAAACCCAGAGGTATTAGCTAAACTGAAAGACCCTCGAATCAAGAGCAGTACAACAGAGATTGCAAAAGCCTTAACTGGAGACTATCGCAGTGAACATGTATTTGTCCTTAAGCAAGAACTAAGCCTTTACGAGGTTTATCAAAAAGAGATTTCCAGTATCGACACTGAAATTGAAAAATGTTTAGCATATGAGTGAAATTAAGGTAGAAAACGAACCTCCTCCAAGCAAAAGAAAACGCAGAAAAAAGCCAATAGGTAACAATCCAAATTTTGATTTACGTCAATATCTTTACCGGATTGCAGGCGTAGATTTTACCCTTATAGATGGTCTTGATGTTTTAGCTGTACAAACCATCTTGTCAGAAGTTGGATTAGACCACGAACGCTTCAAGAGTGTTAAGCACTTTTGCTCTTTGATTGGGCATCTTGATACTCCTTTCAAAAACGCAAGTTCTGGAGTTCTCCAGCTTTGAGCTTTTGGAATTGTAAGAGTGTATCGGGAAGGTTAGGAAACAGATAAAGCCCGGTTGATTCATCCTTGCTAATGGCGATCGTTCCGTTATGAATGCGATCGTAGATCCAGTGGGGTGAAAGTTCTAAAGACTGGGCAACTTGAGGAACCGTAAGATAACCCGAAATCTCGCGGGGATGAGACTGGCTACGGTTTTGAAAAATATGATGTTTAAGCCGGATAGTTTTGACTGTACTGGGCAGGAGAGTTTTGCATAGTGGCGATCGATAACCTTGTGCCGTCAGTTGTTGAGCGATAACTTGGTCATCAATACTTTGTTGGCTCAAACTAACAACCTGAGTTTCCAATTCCTGGGCATTGGTGAGTTCAGCCAATGAACCAACTGGGATTGGCAGGTCAACATTAGTAGTGTCACCACCTTTCCAAATAATCCGAGTGCGAACTGTATCACGTGCAACACGATGAATGACGACCTTATCAATGAGGCAGCGTAGCAGAGATTTTTTTTGCACTTGTGTCAAGGTGCCACTGTGCCAAAGTTCAGGGAGCCTTTGTCCAATGTTAATAAAAGCAGTTTTGAGTTCTTTTGGTAGGTGATCTACTGTTTGAGGCTGCTGACGTTGAGCATAGTTTTCTTGGGCAAGTTTTAGTTCGCGTAAAGCGTTTTCCCAACGCTGTTCTAGTTCGGCCGCTACCAATCGGTTATCCGGGTCAACCCGGTTAAACTGTCTTTCTGCTAGTGCTACTTGATACTGTAAACGTTGTATTTGTTGAGAGTGCGCTCGTTCCACTGTCTCTTGAGACTGCTGTTGGGTTTTGACAGCTTTGTGATAAGCATCTAGCTCTACAACTGACAAAGCTTCTAAAAAGGCATTGACTACGTACTCATCAATTGCATCAGCAGGAATATACTGACAAACAGGCACACGATACTGCTGCCGTAAGGAGTTACAAATATAGCGGGTTGCGCCTTTGTACTGGACAACCATCTTGTGACCACATTCACCACAGTAAACTATCCCATGCAGTAATGCTGCACCAGGGCGAGGGATACCACGAGTTTTATTGCGGTCATACTCAGCATAATTATCCATAAGCTGTGCCTGATTACGCTCGTAGGTTTGCCAACTGATGTAA
>NZ_ALVT01000034.1:300000-429688 GCF_000517105.1 Fischerella sp. PCC 9605
TACTTTTAGAACACCATCCAAATTTAGAGTTACAAAAGTTAGACGACTTCAAAGCAATAGATTTTGCTGCCACTTTAGAAGTCTTAAGAATTATTAAAAATGCACTCAATTACAGTAAAATCGGGTAAAACTTATCATGACCTACAAAGTAATCCTACTGATCGGTCTTACCCGACCTCAAGCATATAAATGCATCTACTCAGTCATATGCGTTTAATGTTTATCCTAGATTCATAGAAGAGTGAGAATAAATATCATGAATCAAATACCTTTATTTATTTGGTTAAACCGTGCAATTTTCTTTGAGAACTTTTAGCAAGATAATTCTTAGAAGTTGCAAGGAAGTCATCAGCATATACTCTTTATTTCACGGGAGTTTACGTACATTTCAGGGAAACTTGAGGCATAACAGATAGTAGATATAATTTGGAAGTTGAGAATAATTTTCTAACCCTTATTTATGAATTAATTGATGATATTTTTGAGAGTTATATTTTACAAATTAATAGTATCAAAAGATTCTTTTTTTTGATTATTTATGTTTATTATAGGTCTAGCTAGCTTTTTTGGACAAAAGCTGTATATGTGTAGCGATAGCTGGGAGGTCAAATGTAGTGAAATAGCTGCCTTTGATGATTATGGAACTTAGACTCTTTAGAGACTAATTGAGATGTACTATATGCAATTGTACTTAGAAAGTAAATTGAGAATCGCAGAGAGAAGGAGATGAAGAAGAATTTTTTGCCCAAGGATGATTCACATCCTATTCAACTGACATCAGCAGATATTATACTGCGCCAGCGACTAGAGAATTCTATTAGCAGTTATTTTTATAATGCTTGCGATCGCACTATTCAAAATTTGTTATCTAGTTGTCGATGGTATGTCACAAGTCATGCTAGTGCTTTAACCTTAGTAATCGAATGTACAGACCAAATTACTAACTGGCGTGTCCTTCAAAAAATCGTGCCAATGGCAGCAGTTTTAGGTGAGATCGTGAGCAGTGCTAAAATTCGCGTTTATCCACCCAAAAAAGAAGGAATGCCTTTTGAAATGAGAGTAGATGAGCTATCAGTTTACCGAGATATGGCTTAATGGTTGTTGGTTGTTGGTTGTTTGTTGTTGGGTGTTTACTACTAACTACTAACCACTAACTCCCTGTTCAATCATTGCTTTAATTTCTGCAAAAACTAAGTCAGCAGAGTTTTTGACAACAGGACTTAACTCCCAACCAAAACCAAGATTTGCTGCTTCAATTAGGTAAACTATCACCTCTTGGGGAAAGTCATTCTCAAAGATTTTCCTACCTGCGGCTAAAGCATTATCCCAACGAAAATCATGCAAATTATAAGTAGGTTCCGGCAGGGCCTCTAGTTCTTTTCCAGGAACTTTAAACACAGCGCCCGGTTCGGAACCCGTTGCACTTGCATCAATAATTATTAACTGTTTACTACCTCTTGCTTGAAACATCACTTCCATCCCAGCAGTTCCGCAATCATAAACTTGTAAGTGAGGATGGGGATGTTTGGCGAGATATTGCTGTAGGCGTTGAGCAATAATTACGCCTACAGCATCATCGCTGCGGTTAAGATTTCCACAACCAATAATCGTTATTTGTCCTACCCTGCGGGAAGCTGAATAAAGTGCGTCTATTTCGTTTGTCATTTGTTATTCCTAAAGTCTGTAGCGACTGTCTTAAAAGTCAAGCGATCGCACTACGTTTTGGTGGGTTCGCTGGAACGAAAAGCTATTATGGTTGGCGATCGCCTATCCTCACGACACCATAGCTGGTCACTGCATCGGGAAAATAGATAAAGTCGATTTTAATTAGCTAAAAGGCAGATTGCTTTCTCATTGTGGCGAAAAAGATTAATTTGATGATAGGTTGAGTTCTGTGAAATATTACCGATGTAGAGCAAGCCATTGATTGAGATTAGACCAATCCAGCGACATCAGATAGAACAAGCCAAGCAAATCGTTATGGGAGTTTCACTAGAAATTTGGCAAGGTGTACTGACTGAAGCTGATTTCAGGCGCTTAGATTCAATGTCCGATATCGAGAATGTGCAGTCACACTATTTCGACAACCGTGGTACTTTCTTGGTCTTGGTCGATGGTGAACAAGTTGTAGGCACTGGGGCAATTCGACGATTCGATGATCAAATCTGTGAACTCAAGCGAATGTGGTTTCTCAAAGAGTATCGAGGACAGGGGTTAGGCTGGAAAATGGCTCAAATGCTCTTCGATTTTGCACGGCAGGCAGGATATTGGAAAGTGAGACTTGACCTCGCTAACGATGAGCGGCAACCACAAGCACTCAAACTTTACAGAAAACTTGATTTCTACCCAATTGAACGCTACAACGATAGTTCCTGTACTGTGTTCATGGAGAAGATTTTATAACCGCAAAATCAGGAGTGATAGTCAAGCAGCCCAACAGTGGGTTGGAGCCGAACGGCGAGGGGTGATTGCTTAGAGTTTCGGTGTTATCTGCATCAGCTCAACTGTGTCATTAAATTCATATCAGGTGTAAATTAGAAAAACTGAAGAATTATTTGATGTTTTTATTTACAAATAAAATTTAGTTTGTATTATACCATTATTTTTTCATATAAAATTACTGAAAAATATTTTTATTAATCAGCAAAAAGTTTATATCAATACATTACTAATAATAGTTCACTATTCACATTTGGTAATTATAGTTCTAATTAAAAAATACATTTTTTAGTTTTGTTTAAGAATATTATCGTTGTATGCTAATTATTAAGTTTTGAGTCTAAAAATTAAACTAAATTCATCCAAGCCTAAAACCAAGCTGATTCTTAACTAACCGGATTTCGTCACGTACAGATTATAACTATATCGGTTAGATATGAATGCCTGTAGTGATATTTATGAATGCCAATCTTGGAAGTTGAGCTTATATGCAGTAGATATGCCTAGGAGAATTCCATGCTTGAGTATTTAACACGTTTGAACGACCATAATTTACCTTATCCAGACACGATTCATCCCATCATCGTTCACTTTGTAATTGCGATGGTGTTGTTTGCTTTTGTTTGCGATGTAGTTGGTTATTTTACCCGTAACTCCCGTCTTTTTGAGGTGAGTTGGTGGAATATGTTTCTAGCTACCATTGCTATCTTCGTCGCTATCATTTTTGGTCAGTTTGAAGCAGGTCTAGCAAGACCTTACCACCTAGCAAAATCAGTGCTGAATATGCATACCCTGATTGGCTGGTCACTTTCGGGAATCATTGCAGCAATTACAGCTTGGCGTTATGTAATTCGTACACGCAACCCCCAGAAATTACCAATTGCTTATTTGGGAGTAGGGCTGATATTGACTGTCATAGTTGGTATGCAAGTATATCTGGGGGATCAACTTGTTTGGGTGTATGGACTGCACACAGTACCAGTTGTTGAAGCGGTAAAGGATGGTATTTTGCGATGAACTCTGAACTAATTGACCAATTGAAAGTGCAATTAGGCGCAAACGGACTGCCTTACACCATTCCTATTCATCCCAACTTAGTTCATCTCACCTTGGGTTTGTTCATCATTGGGATTTTCTTTGATATTGTCGGTGTATTCTTTCCCCTGCAAAAATTCGTCTTTAAGTTTTTGGCAATTCCGGTTGAACGTGCCAACTTCTTTGATGTTGGCTGGTACAACATGCTAGCTTCTGCCATCATCACCTTTTTTACAGTGGCAGCAGGCTTTTATGAAATCATGTTGGCAGAAGCGCCACTAGATGTGAAGAGTGCTTGGGGATTGCAGGCCATGGAAACAATGCTTTGGCATGGTGTAGGTGGTGTTTTACTATTAGCGCTAATTGTTGGCATGACAGTTTGGCGGGGATTCCAGCGCTTCGCTTGGCGCAAAGACGAAGATAGACAAGTGCAGCTGAGTTATCTAGTTGTGGGAATGGCAATCATGTTTGTGATGTACGTCCACGGCACACTGGGAGCACAACTAGCTGCTGAATTTGGAGTACACAATACTGCCGACCAGTTACTAAGAGTCGGTCAAGACCTCAACGCAATGATTAAGTAAATGTTGATTGTTGACTGTTGTTTGTTGTTTGTTTCAACCAACCACCAACCACCAACTACTAACCATGAAAATCCAGAAATTACTGAAGATTTTAACCTTGATTACGAGTGCGATCGCTCTTGTTACTACCAGTCTCTGGATTGGGAAACAGGCTTACTCCTGGCTTCCTCCAGAAGCTGCTGCTGAATCGCGACTCGTTGATGATTTGATTAGCTTCTTGGTTACACTCGGAGCATTCATTTTCCTGGGAGTTACCGGAACGCTGATATATTCCGTAATTTTCCATCGGGCGAAAAAGGGCGAGATTATTGACGGGCCTCCAATAGAAGGTAATATAACCCTAGAAGTTGTCTGGACAGCCATTCCAATTTTGCTAGTGTTTTGGATTGCTGGTTACAGCTACCAAATCTACGAGCAAATGGGTATTCAAGGACCAATGGAGCACGTCCACCTGCACATCCCAATAGGAATGGAATCGGCCTATGCAGCACCGATGCAGGACACGGGGACGCGGGGACACGGTGACGCGGAGACATCTTCTGTATTGGTGGCAAACTCAGAATCTGTAGAAAAAATCGACGTTCTTGCTAAACAATGGGCTTGGGTCTTCCACTATCCAGAAAAAAATGTCACCAGTACTGAACTGCACCTACCTGCTAATAAAAGAGTGCGTTTGGCACTGCAATCAGAGGATGTTCTACACGGCTTCTACGTTCCCGCCTTTCGTGTAAAGCAAGATATTGTTCCCAATCAAACTATTGACTTTGAATTCACTCCTATCCGTACTGGCAAATATCGACTGACTGATTCTCAATACAGTGGCACTTACTTTGCAACCATGCAAGCGAATGTAGTAGTTGAATCCGCTGAAGATTACCACCATTGGCTTGCCAAAACTGCAACCCACAAGCCGACAACTGCATCAAATCAGGCAGCTTCTGAATATGCCCAAGCTGCAAATCAGTCATCCCCATCCGGTTGGGCAACAGTCGCCCCTGCCGAACCTCCTCTAGTCAATTATCCTGGGTGAAGTACCCACAGACTTCGCTTACGCTACGTCTGGGGCTTCCTGTCTCATTCGCCATCGCCACGTTAGGAATTCCTATCGCTAGGAGTTCGGGACTAAACCCGATGATGGTCTTACACAGCGTCTCTCGGTTTGCACCGTTTATCCTCTCAAGGAGGAACCCAGGCAGCCGCCCTGCAACGCAGCGGCAGTTTGATTTTTGCTTCGACACGTTTACCTTGGATTTACGACAATAGTCAACCACGATTCGCTTACGTCTTAAGCGATCTCTGATGTTTCTGCGGCAAGCAAAGTAGCTGCTACTTCGGATTAGCCTTTATGTGACCTACAGTTGGGCGGGTCAACAACCATCAGTATTTTCCCATATAAAGGAAACAAAGCGATGACGAATATTTCCATCGAAAGCATCGGTATCGCAGATGAACAATCTCACCACGACAGTTCCAACGACTGGAAGCGATACTTCAGCTTTAGCACTGACCACAAGGTCATTGGTATTCAGTATCTTGTTACCTCGTTCATATTCTTTCTTGTCGGCGGTATATTTGCGATGGTGCTGCGGGGGGAATTAATTACACCCGAAGCAGATTTAGTCGATCGCACCATGTACAACGGTATGTTCACCATGCATGGCACAGTCATGCTGTTCTTGTGGACATTCCCATCACTGGTAGGCCTAGCCAACTACCTCGTACCACTTATGATTGGCGCACGCGACATGGCATTTCCCCGCCTCAACGCCGCCGCCTTTTGGATGGTGCCGATAGTCGGCATTCTATTGATGGCCAGCTTTTTTGTCCCTGGCGGCCCAGCCCAAGCTGGTTGGTGGTCTTACCCGCCAGTTAGTCTCCAAAACCCCACAGGTAACTTAATTAACGGTCAAGTTATCTGGCTGTTGGCGGTAGCAATTTCCGGCGTATCCTCAATTATGGGGGCAGTCAACTTTGTCACCACCATAGTCAAGATGCGCGCACCGGGCATGACTTTCTTCCGGATGCCCTTATTTGTTTGGGCAGTATTCAGCGCTCAGATTATCCAACTCTTCGGACTCCCAGCACTGACAGCAGGCGCGGTGATGCTGCTACTCGACCTCACAGTTGGTACGGGCTTTTTTGATCCCGCCAATGGAGGGAATCCAGTTATGTTCCAGCATTACTTCTGGTTCTACTCCCACCCCGCTGTTTACGTGATAATTTTGCCCATTTTCGGCATTTTCTCGGAAATATTTCCAGTTTATGCCCGTAAACCCCTATTTGGTTATAAAGTAGTCGCCGTTTCCTCACTCCTGATTGCCGTAGTCAGCGCTATTGTCTGGGTACATCACATGTACGTCAGTGGTACTCCCGGCTGGATGCGGATGATTTTCATGCTGACAACGATGTTTGTATCTGTACCCACTGGTATTAAGGTGTTTGCCTGGGTAGCGACGATTTGGGGCGGTAGAATGCGGTTAACTACACCCATGCTGTTTGCCCTAGGTGGATTGGTGTTGTTTGTGTTTGCAGGCATTACAGGCATCATACTTTCCTCCGTGCCTGTTGATGTTCACGTCAACAATACCTACTTTGTTGTTGGTCACTTCCATTATGTTCTGTATGGGACGGTGACGATGGGAATGTATGCAGCCATCTATCACTGGTTCCCGAAGATGACTGGACGGATGTACTACGAAGGCTTAGGCCAACTACACTTCTGGTTAGCATTCATCGGCACTAACCTTAACTTTTTCCCCATGCATCCCTTAGGATTACAAGGAATGTTGCGTAGAGTCTCTTCCTACGCACCAGAGTATGAATTCTGGAATATTGTTGCTAGTCTTGGCGCATTTCTATTAGGTATGTCTACGCTACCGTTTATTCTCAATATGATTGGTGCATGGATGCAGGGTGAGAAAGCACCAGATAACCCCTGGCACGCAATTGGCTTGGAATGGGAGGTTTCTTCACCACCTCCTGTAGAAAACTTTGAAGAGATTCCTGTTGTTGTCAGCGCACCTTATGGTTATGGCAAGTCGGAACCATTAGTTGCTCAAGCTCACACACAGAAGCATGTATCTGTCAGCCCAACTTTGACAGGTGTAGAATAACGCGGCCAGATCTTTGTGTCTTTGTGCCTACCCTGCGGGAAGCCGCTGCGCGTCTATGTGGTGAAAAAGCAATGATTAGAACCACCAAGACACTAAGACACGAAGTTAAAAAGCTCATTCTTGAGCATGAATTTCCACATCACGCTTCAGCAAAGCTGTCACAGCTTGCAAATAAAGGAGAATTCAAGCAATGGACGGTTATATGATTTCAGAGGAGTTGCAACTGCATCAGACAGAGCATGTTCATGACGAAGAAGGCAATAAGATGTTTGGCTTCGTTGTGTTTTTGCTATCTGAAAGTGTTATTTTTCTCAGCTTTTTCGCTGGATATATTGTTTATAAAATAACAACTCCCAACTGGCTGCCACCTGGTATTGAAGGATTAGAAGTTGTAGCGCCTGCAATTAATACGGTGGTTCTTGTTGCCAGTAGCTTTGTCATCTACTTCGCAGAACGTGCCCTTGGACGTCACAATTTATGGGGTTTTCGCCTGTATCTGTTGGCGACGATCGCGATGGGAAGTTACTTTTTGTTTGGACAGGCAATTGAATGGAATAGCTTGGAATTTGGCTTTACTTCCGGTGCATTTGGTGGGATGTTTTATCTGCTCACTGGTTTCCACGGTTTGCACGTTCTGACTGGCATCTTGTTGCAATTGATTATTTTGGTACGTTCCTTCATTCCAGGTAATTACGATTCTGGTCACTTTGGAGTGAATGCCACTTCGCTGTTTTGGCACTTTGTTGACGTAATTTGGATTATTTTGTTTATTCTGATCTATATATGGCAGTGAAGTTATTTATTGGTTGAAGTGATATTTACACTCTAAGTTAAAGCTTTTGGTGCGTTAGCTTAAGTACAGCTTTGCGTAAAATCGTAGCTTTTTTAAACACAGAGGAACACAGACTGTTTCCAAATTTAATTCGTTACGAATTTGTGCAATATTTTACTAAGTATGACGCACCAATTGTCTTGATTGGTGAGACAAGGGAGAGGAAGAAGACACCCTTCGGGAAGTCAAAAGTACCAAGTCAAAAATCAAAATTAAAATCTTTACTTTTGACTTTTGACTTTTAACCCTTCGCTGCGCTCGAGGGCATGCTTTTGACTTTTGAATTGTTTTGTCCTCCTTGTCCTTCTTTTCATTTGAAGATTACTGAATCAGTGTTCTAGACCCTCGATAGATCTGCTTGGACTTGTTCGGGTGGGAGCCAAGGTGTCAAAACAGGCTCTTGGGATGCACCATTGCCATCTTGCCCAACAATTTCTGCATAGAGGGCTTCCTGGTGAGCGAACTCGCAGGCAACAGGTGGAGCACTGGTCTGAACAAAAGGCGTTTGGGTCGGCTCATCGTTAGCATCATAGTCAGGCAGTTGACTTTGGGGATGCATGTAGGTATGGGTTTTGGGATCGTAAGCCATCACTTCGCCTGTCTCAATGTAGTAAATCCAGCCGTAAATCTGGAGCTTGCCTTGATACAGTTTGGAGTGGACTGATGGATAGGTTTTCAAATTTTCGATTTGCGTTAGCACATTCTCCGCAACCGCAATTTCTAACAGTTCTTTATCGGTGTAGTTTTTGTAGCTATCTTTCACGAGTCTACGAGTTGCTTCCGCGTGCTTGAGCCAGTCATACACTAGCGGCATATCTTCTTGAAGCTTGTTGAGATGTAGCAATCCGTTCATTGCACCGCACTGGGAGTGACCGCAGACAATGATTTGCTCGATGCCCAATGCTTGAATGGCATATTCAATCGTTGCTCCTTCGCCCCCATTAGTTGCTCCGTAGGGCGGGATGATGTTTCCGGCATTGCGAACGATGAATAGCTCACCTATCTCTGTCTGGGTAAGTAGGTTAGGGTCAATCCGGGAGTCAGAACAAGTAATGAACATTACTCTCGGCTTTTGACCATGAGCGAGTTGTGCTAACAAGTCCCGATGGGCAGGGACGTAATTTGCCCGAAATTCCTGCAAACCTTTAAGTAATTTCTTCATTGCTTATAACTCCTCGGCAGTGTTTGCTTTGAGAAATGTAGTGCGGACGTTTTGTGAGCAAGGGCTCTGCCTGCACTACTGTTTTGGAGTGTGATCTAGGTATTAGATTAAATAAGTGACGGTGACAAACTCGAAACACAAATGTAACAAAGTCGGAAAAAAGCAGATATTTTCGCAGGCGATACGAACCCGAACAATTCGATTGTCAAGTTAGTAACCAAAATATATGAGACTAGGTGAAACTTACTAAAAAAGCAATATCTAAAATTGAGATTTAAATCGAAGATATCACCAATTTTACGCAAATCTTTACTCACTCTTGTAGGCAAGCAGTTTTTGTAAATGCGATCGCTTTGATACAGGCAATTGTATTGAGAAAAGCTTCCTTCTGTTTCGTCCAAAGAAGTAATTCTTGGGAAAAATGAATTTATACTAAATTGAGTTGCTGACTGGTTTACTCAAGAAGACTTTATGTTGCATCCCGCTCGTGCAACCCTCCTTGCAAGCAACAAAGTTAGTTGGAATGGTATTTATCTCCAACACTGCTGCCAACCTCCTAGCGAAATTCCTGCCCATTGCCATGTCCAGCATGTGGTTGCCATTCATCACTTTCAGCAAACAGTAAAGTTAGAGCGTGTGTTTGACGGACGCCGCCAGACTGAGCATATTGTCAACGGTGATATTGTCGTTGTGCCAGCAAATGTAATCCATTACTTTCAACGACTCGTCAAACCAAAAAAGGGGCTTGACAACTTCCTTCAAACTGAGCGTATTGCTAACAATCATGCTGTAGCTGAGACTACATCTCATCACTCTTGTGTAAATCGGGAAGACGAATTCACTCTCCTTTACCTGGAACCTTTACTAATCGCTCGCATTGCCTATGAGTCAGTCAATCCAGACTCTGTTGAGATTCTGCCGCATTTTTCCAAACCCGATCCGCTCATTTATCAAATTGGATTAGCGCTCAAAGCCGAACTAGAATCTGAGGAAGCAGACAGTCATCTTTATGCAGAATCAGCAGCAACAATGCTAGCAGCCCATCTGTTGCGGCACTACTCTGTCCGAAAATATACTCTGAAAGACTATTCAGGAGGTCTACCGAAGTCCAAGCTACGGCAAGTGATTGACTTATCAATGACTATCTAGACCATGATTTGAGGCTGGATGACTTGGCGGCTGTAGCCCAGATCAGTCCCTATCACTTTACTCGGTTATTCAAACAAGCTATGGGGCTTACACCCCGGCAGTATGTGATTCGATGCCGGATTGAAACTGCAAAACGGCTGTTGGCAAAGTGGGAGTTGTCCATTACAGAAATTAGCGATCGCCTGGGATTTACTAGTCACAGTCATTTCACTACGTTCTTTCGCAAACATACTGGCATCACCCCCACCGCTTATCGACGAGGGCTATGATCCTGCCTTTTAGGTGAACAATGATTTCTATCTCTAGGATGAATTAACGCTAAACCAAACTTAACTAGCAAGATTTGTAAAATTTTGGCAATTTTTAGTAAAGACAACACAAAGCACAATCGCTACGCTTATTTAGTCACAAAGTTTTATTTTTTAGGAAGGCGATCGCGTCTAATTTTCTGGATGTACTTGAAACATGGAGACTCAAATGAATACAATTGATAGGAAAGCTGAGGAGTGCAAGTTGCTAGAGTTAGACGCTGCATTTCTTAACGCCATTCTTAATCACGATGTCACCGTCCTTGAGCGTGACTTACCCAATAATTTTCTGTCGATATTTCCAGACGGTCGTGTCGCAAACAAAGCAGTAGAAATAGAGAGTGCTAAAACTGTAGAACTTGAATCGTTCGCGACTGAAGAGGTTCAGGTGCATTGGTACGGTGATGCGATCGCTATCCTCAATTTTCGTCTGTCCTTAACATTTAAAGGGCAGGAAACTAGGCATGTCCGTGACTCTCACGTGTATCTGAAACGCAATGGACGCTGGCAGATGATTATGGGTCAAACAACTCCAATCTTGCAACTGTGATTATCAATATGTCATTTTGATGGTCTCAGGCGGCTTCTAATTCGTTAGATAACAATGAGATGGCAGCGATCGCCCGCAAATACGGCATCGAATTTTGAGAGTAAGTTTAGTATCGCCCTGTCAGTTTACATCCCACAAGCATTCAGAGACGGGATGTGTTGAGAGGGCGTTACCAGCTAGAAGCAGAGTGCGATACAGTTTAGATTTCTACACCATATTTTTTAGCGATTTGACCAAGTTGCTCAAACTGTTCTTGTGAGGCTTGAGTTAATTTCTCTTCTGGAGGCAGTTCATTTTTCTCGCCTTTAGGAACTAAATACCTAACGTAAAGAGAAATGAAATCAACTATAGCTGCTATACCAGGCAAAGCGTGGTTGTCAGCTTGCTTTCCTGCTACTAAAATCGCCATACTTCCTTCAATCGATTTCCTGGTTGCTTCCACAAATTGACCGATAAGTTCGTTGATGTAGTCTACTGCCGCCAGGTTCTCTAACTTCATTAAATCCGGAGTAAATTCGTATCCGGCTGCTGTTGCTTGTTCTAGAACACACCATTGTGTGAACTCTCGCAGTACTGCTTCGGGAAGGCCAGAAAGATACTTGTGCAATTCTAAATCAGACACTAGCTTACCTTATAAATTTCAGTTTTCTTTGTGTCTTAGTGCCTTGGTGGTTAATAAAATAATTTTTGAACCACAAAGACACTAAGACACCAAGTTAAAAGCAGATTATGCGGTGCGGAAACGTGCCAGTTCTTTACCCGTCTTCGCATCATGGGCGTGAACGGTACACACTAAGCAGGAATCAAATGACCGTGCTACATGACCTACTTCTACCGGATCGGTCGGATCGGTAATAGGTGTACCTATCAAAGCCTCTTCAATCGGGCCGCGTTTTTCTTCAGCGTCACGGGGCCCGACGTTCCAAGTCGTAGGGGCGATCACCTGGTAATTCTTAATCTTACCGTCTTCTAGTTCTACCCAGTGACACAATGAACCTCGCGCTGCTTCTGTTGCACCCCAACCGCGTCCGTCTTTTTCTTTCGGTTTGATGTACCAGGGTTCATTTAGTTCGAACTCGCGTAGACAGCGTTCGGCTTGGCGATATAACTTGACAATTTCATGAACTCGTGATAGTAGGCGCACATGCACGCTGGGGCCACCCATGCGCTTGAAGACATCTAGGATAAATCCGTCGTAGTGCTGCCAAGATTCACCATGTTTACCACCTGCCACTAATTGCCGTGCTAAGGGGCCGGCTTCCAAGCGTCCGTGTTCGATGTGGCGTACTGCTGTTGACCAAGAATAGGAGTTATTGAAGTCTTTGTTATTCTTTTGGGTGGGGTTGGTAGTACGGTCAAAGGGGTGAACATCTCCTGTGCCTTCGTCATACCAAGAGTGAGTGGTATTTTCGCGGGCAAAGGTATGATCCATCAAGACGTGAGTGTCGGTGTAACTGTCATATACGCCACTCTTCATGATCGTGGCAGCATTCCGCCCTGCTATTGTTGGCTTCTGGTATCTATCTTCATGAGGTAGATATCCCCAAGTGACGTATTTACCTACACCAGCGCCAAATTTATCTAGACCGATATCTAAACCCATGCGCCAATAGAAACCTAGGTCAGACTGGCGATGGTTGCGGTTTTCATGTAACCAGGCCATGAAGTCATCATAGGTCTGAATTTGTTCGTAGCGTTCTAGCGAACAACCTAACCACACTGGTTCTAACCAATTAGTGCGGAAGTATTCCAGAATTGACCAGGCGCGGGTAATGTCTGTTAAGGTAGGGGCGCACATCACACCACCAGGAACCATGTAGCTAGAATGGGGCCATTGACCACCCAAGAGGGCGTAAATTTCTACAGGTTTAGCAGAAATTGTGACGCCAATTTCGTAGTGTTTACCAGTAAAAGCTGCAAAACGTCGGACAGCTTCTTGATAGTAGCGGCTATGCTGGTATTTTTTGTTAGTCAGATCAATGGCAAATAGACCGTAAAAATAACGAGGTATACTTTGGATTGTTTCGACTATTTGACCGAGATTTCTGGCTAAAATCGCATTGCGCGGAACTTCTGTTTCCCAAGCGGTATCTAATGCCCAAGATGCACAAGTGAGATGAGAACCACCGCAAATACCGCAAATACGAGGTGTAACAATCAATCCTGCTTGGGGGTCTTTGCCACGCAGAATGACTTCAAATCCTCGGAAGAGTTCGGCATGAGTCCAGGCGTTGACTACGTGACCATCTTCGATTTCGACTCGCACATCTAAATCACCTTCTACTCTCCCGACGGGCGAGATGTCTAATGTTTGAATACCCATAATGTTTTGTTGGTGGTTGATGGTTGGTGGTTGGTAGTTGGTGGTTGGTTGAAACAAACAACAAACAACAACCAACAAACAACTAAACTAAGAAAAAGTCTTCTTCTGCCCAAGCGGGTGCAGCATCTTTTGCGACTAGGGTGAGTAAGGCGTAGTCTTTGTTCTTCACTCCTGGTGGTAATTCTTTGGGAACTCCCATCACGGTTTGAGTCTTAAATACAGTTCCAGGTTTGAGATCGTAGAAGGGGAATTCTGGTTCAGTACAACCCAAACAAGGCATTCCAGCACGGGTTTTGGATGAAACGCGGTTCCACAAGATGCGGTTGCAGGAAGAATGAGTCATGGGGCCGCGACAACCCAAGTCATAAAACAGGCATCCTTTGCGCTGACCAAATTCGGCGGTGGTTGCTTTATAGGCAAAGTGGATGTTGCGAGTACAGCCTGTTTGAGTAAAGGTTTTGAAGAAGGTTTGGGGACGATGGAGTTCGTCAAGGGTAATATCGCCGATGCGACCGGTGGCGATCGCCACTAATATCTGCGTTATCCAGTCGGGATGGGCGGGACATCCGGGAATATTAATTACGGGCAATCCTGCTTTGGAACGGTAATCTGCCCCTAAAAAACCACCTTTTTGGCGCTTGAGAAATTGTAAACCTTGAGATTCACTGGGGTTGGGGGCCATGGCGGGAATTCCACCCCAGGTAGCACAGTCACCCACAGCAACTACAAATTTAGCAGCTTTTGCTAAGTCGCTGACCCAATTTTTCATCGGACGGTGGGCGAAACGATTCCATTCTCCCGTACCGTTGGGGGCGTTAACTACCGTGCCTTCAAATACCAAAATATCTAGAGGTATTTTGCCGAGGGCGCAATCCCACAGCATTGCTTGGAGATTGTCTCCTAGTTCCAATCCCAAAGAGGGATGCCATAGTAAGTTGATGCCAAAGTCAGAAATTAAATCGCAGACAGTTGGTTCTTCGGCATTTAAAAATGACATGGTGTTGCCGGAACAGGCACCACCTTGTAGCCATAATACGTTAGTCATTGGCTGCGTATTTGTAATGTTGACAATAGACTTCTTCCAGAAATTAGGTAAAGGTAAAGCAACAATTCTCACCTACTCATCCTTTACCCTTTCCCTAACTAAAGGACATTAATGAGGCTTGTAGAGTTTTATCCGCAAATTATCATTTACCTTTCAATATCAAATATTTTTATTTCCAATTATATATGCTTTAAAAAAAAATAAAGTATTAAATTAAACTAAATCAACAGGCATAAACTATTTTTTTAGTAATTATAAATACAGAATATATAGTTGCATCAAATATCATTATATTCAGTATTCATACCAACTCTAGCAATACTAAATTCTTAATTTTAGAGTTAAAAGAAAGTTTTTAATAAGTAATTTGAGTTTAAAATGGATATTAAAATACACTCAAATAAGTCATAAAGCTATCATATTTATGGCTTATTAAACTTAAAATCAGCAGTAAATTTAACGTAAAAATTAAGTATAGACAGCAAATATATGCCAAGAATTTTACACTTGAAAAAATCAAAAATGTTAAAAAAATTAACAGTACTGGAATTAAATCAATAATGATGTCTAGTGACTAGAATTTTGATGATAGGCTGATTTATATTAGTGAAGGTTGTGAATGGTTGGTGGTTAGCGAGCAAGAATCAATAACCAACAATAAACTTTCATCATTAATATTGATTCCTACCCAGTTGACTTGAAAAAACTTGGTGTCTTAGTGCCTTGGTGGTTCAAGATTTTTTTAACCACCAAGACACCAAGACACAAAGAGATTCCACCTTCTTATTTGCAATTCCACACTTCTCATGATTCCAAGTATCACAGATGCTGCGGTGAAAGCAGCGATCGCTGCTATTGCTTCTGAGTCAGCATCAACCAAGGATAAAATCGAGATGCTGATTGAAATGGCGCATGGCTTTGTAAAAAAGCCAAAAACTGCCCAAGATTTGTGGAATGCGATCGCGCTGTATCAACAAGCAGAAAAATTATCTGGTGAAGATTACCTGCTGCTGAAAGCGCGGGCGAAAGTAGGAATGGCGGGGGCGCTATGGGCAATACCAAACGATGCAGAAGACTTGCTACTACAAGCGAAAGGGTTGTACACAGAAGCCTTACCAGCTTTGCAAGAGTTTGCCTCACCTGAAGAAATTGCCGAAGCCCAGATGAACTATGGCTTGGTGCTACAGTCTCTAGTACCATTCAACTTGGCACGAATAGCAGATAGTATTCAGGTATATCAAGAAGCTTTGCGGGTGTTTACCTGGGAAAAATACCCCCAGGAATATGCGATTTTACACAACAATATTGCGATCGCCTACCTTTCCATGTCTAGTGGTTCGCAACAGCAATATTTGTTTGAAGGCTTGGCAGTACAGACTTTTGAGGCAGCACTAAAGCACATTAATATCATCGATCATCCCAGAGAATATGCGATGTTGCAGAATAATTTAGGCAACGCCCTGCAATATTTACCATCATCTCATCCCTTGGATAATTTGGTGCGGGCGATCGCAGCTTATGACGAAGCTTTAAAAGTGCGTAATGCCAAATATACACCCTTAGAATACGCCAATACGATTGCGAACAAAGCCAACGCCTTATTCAACTTACCCGACGACTTGAACAAACCAGAAACAGGTAATCCTCAAAACCTCAGACAAGCGCGTGCCTACTATCAACAAGCTTGGGAAATTTTTACCCAGCATAGACAAATAGAACAAGCCCAAGTAGTAGCCCAAATTTTGCAAGATATTGAGACGGAAATAGGGAGTAAGGGTTAGTGGATAGTGGTTAGTAGATAGTAGGAAACAATCACCTATTAACCACTAACTACTAACTACTAACTACTAACTACTAACCATTTATAAGGAGAATACATCATGACAGACATACTCACAAGCTTAGCGATTGGTGATATCAACTTGCTGACAGGAACAATTTTGTTGTTAATAGCAACTGGATTCTCTCTAGTAGGTGGTGCAATTGGCGGAATGCTTTTAGCTGGAGAAGAAGTAGGTTATCAGTTTGCGGCCATGCTTGGTGGTTTATTTGGCCCTGCTGCTGTGATTCCACCGATGCTTTTAGGGTTGTTCCTGCTGAATTTCTGTCCTCAATTCTAGGAGATTTTATGTTAGAAATAGGTTGGTTTTCCGCTAGATTATTTTTTAAAGGCAAGCTAATACGCGATCCAAAGTACTTTTGGCAGCAAACCAGTATTGGTGCTGGTATAGGTTTACTACTACTAATTTTACCTTTATTCTTAAAATTTCCGTTGTGGCTAGCAGTAGTAGCATCCAGTTTAACCACGGGTACTGTAATGCCGTTTCTGCTTAAAGACTTCAAAATGAAGTGAATAATTAGTTGTTAGTCGTTGGTTGATGTTGTGAGTTAATCGTATTAAATACCAACAACTAACCACTAACAATTATCTACTAACTACTCACAAATATCTAATGACTACCCTTGAGGAATTAGTACAAGAAATTAGTTGTTTTGAAGCGATAATATCCGAGTGGGATGAAAGCAAAAGGTGCGTAGCCATAGGATTGAAACGGGCGATCGAAGACTTGCATAAAGAGGCACTAACTCGCTTAATTAAAAGTGTGAAACAAGAATCAATGCCAGCTTTGCGTAATGCCGTTAAAGATGAAATAGTCTACGGAATTTTGCTTTATCACGAATTAGTAAAGCCGCCAACACTACCTTTAAGACAACGTGTTCAACAAGCATTGAATGAAGTTCGTCCTAGTTTGAAAAGCCATAATGGTGATGTGGAATTAGTAGCAGTGAAAGAACCGGATACAGTAGAAGTGAGATTAATTGGCACTTGTAGTCATTGTCCGGCTTCCACGTTAACTTTATCTCAAGGAATTGAACAGGCAATTAAGGCATATTGTCCGGAAATTAATAACGTCATCGCGATAGGATAAATTTTTAGTAGTTACGCCTACTATGAATTAACTCTCGGTGGGTAGTGGGTAATGCGGATACCGCTAATTCGCGGTTGTTAGGATGGAAAAAGCCTAAGTCAATTTTAGCTTTACAGGGAATTGCTGCTGATGCTATTGCCGGACAAAATGATTTTCAAAGTAAGGGAGAAAATCGCGATTTTGGGCAACCAAAGCGAGATAGTCTAAATTGGTGTTATGGAATAAAAGTTTGTGGTAATACGGCGGTAGTTGCTGATTCGGGGAATAATTGAGTTTTACTGTGGCAGATGCCAATGGTGGAGAGATAAGGGGATGGGGTGATGGGGAGAATTCAAAATTAAACTCTCCCCAACTCCCCACTGCCCCTTATCCCCACAAAGTGGGGACCCCACCTTCCCCATCAGTCCCAATAGATAGACTAAATGTCTAGCGACTTATGACTGCTGAAGAAATTAGAGTTCGCGGTACTGTTCAAGGAGTAGGATTTCGCCCTACTGTTTATCGACTGGCGAAAGCTTGTGGATTGTGCGGTGATGTTTGTAATGACGGTGAAGGTGTCTTAATTCGCGTATCTGGGACTGATGCAGCTATAGAAGAATTTGTGAAAAGATTGCAACAAGAATGTCCTCCGTTAGCAAAAATTAATGAACTAACACGCAACCGCTGTGATGGGAAATTTTCTTTCAATGATTTTGTGATTTCTCACAGTGTTAGTAGTGCGGTAAAAACAGAAATTGCCCCTGACGCTGCGACTTGTCCGCAATGCCAACAAGAAATCTTCGACTTCTATAGCCGCTGGTATCGCTATCCCTTCACTAATTGTACGCATTGCGGCCCCCGCCTGAGTATTATTCGTACCATTCCTTATGACCGTTGCAACACCAGCATGGCTGCGTTTTCTATGTGTCCGGAGTGCGCTAAAGAATATAACGATGTTGAAAATCGCCGCTTTCATGCCCAACCTATAGCTTGTCATATTTGTGGCCCCAAAGCATGGTTAGAACGTGCTGATGGTAAACCAATTACAGCTTCAATGTTTTCCATGCTGGATGATATCGATGCTGTGTGTACCTTGTTGCAAAAAGGTGAAATTGTCGCCATTAAAGGCATAGGTGGAATTCATCTCGCTTGCGATGCAACGAATGAAACTGCTGTGCAAAAACTACGCCAGCGCAAGCAACGGTATCACAAACCTTTTGCTTTGATGGCGCGGGACATTGAGATAATTGCACAATACTGCACTATCAGCGACAAGGAAAGAGAATTACTGCTAAGTCCCGCCGCGCCGATTGTATTGATGCGGGTAAAGGAAATAAAGGAACAAAGAGGAATTACTTCTCTCCCCATCTCCCCATCAGTCGCACTAGGGCAAAATACCCTCGGCTTCATGCTACCTTATACACCCTTGCATCACTTAATTCTCAAACGGATGAATCGCCCAATTGTCCTAACTAGTGGGAATCTTTCTGATGAACCGCAATGCATTGATAATGATGAAGCACGAGAAAAATTAGGGCAAATTGCTGATTATTTTCTTTTACATAATCGGGAGATTGTTAACCGCGTAGATGATTCAGTGGTGCGGGTAGTTTGCGATCAAGTACGAATGATTCGCCGTGCCAGAGGATATGCACCAGCACCAATTAATTTACCATCTGGGTTTCATGATGTTCCCCAAATTTTAGCAATGGGCGGCGAGTTAAAAAATACCTTTTGTTTAATCCGAGATGGACAAGCAATTTTATCTCAGCATTTGGGAGATTTAGAAAACGCTGCCGCTTTTACTGCTTATCAAGATATCCTCAATTTATACTTGAATTTATTCGAGCATAAACCAGAAGCGATCGCCATCGATAAACACCCTGAATATCTATCAACAAAACTTGGCAAAGAACTAGCAGCGGCAAATCAAATCAAACTCTACCCCATTCAACACCATCACGCCCATATTGCTGCTTGCATGGCAGAAAATCATCTGCCTCTTGATTCACCACCTGTGTTAGGTATCGCTTTAGATGGTTTAGGTTATGGTGAAGATAACACACTCTGGGGTGGAGAATTTTTATTAGCAAATTATCAGACTTTTCAGCGACTAGTAAAATTTAAGCCAGTGGCAATGATTGGTGGAGAACAAGCAATTTATCAACCTTGGCGTAACACCTATGCTCAATTAATTTCAGCTTTTAGTTGGGAATATTTAAAAAATAAATATGGCACTTTAGAAATAATCAAATTTTTAGAACAAAAGCCATTAAACCTTCTTAACCAACTTAATTTAAAAAGAATCAACTCACCCTTAGCTTCTTCAGTGGGACGATTGTTTGATGCTGTCGCCGCTGCTATCGGTATTTGCCGAGAAGAATGTAGCTATGAAGGACAAGCAGCAATTGAAATGGAAGCTTTAGTCGATGCCAGTAGCTTAAATAATAATGAAGAAAAACTAAATTATTCTTTTGATATTGCCATTTTAGATAATATTTACTGTATAGACCCTCGACCAATGTGGCAAGCCTTACTAGTTGACTTGCAGCAGCAAATTCCACAAAGAATCATGGCTGCGAAATTTCACACAGGTTTGGCTAAAGCTATAGTTGAGATGGTTAACCATCTGTGTCAAGAAAATCTAATCAAAAATATCGTTTTAACAGGAGGAGTTTTTCAAAATAGTATCTTGTTAGACCAGGTTAGCAAACACCTAGAAACCTTGGGCTTAAATATACTATCTCACAGCTTAGTTCCTTGTAACGATGGCAGTTTATCACTTGGTCAAGCAATAATTGCAGCAGTTCAAATTCTCAGCGAATAACTCATCAACATTATATATATAGTAAATCTAGCAAATCTAAATAATTTGTCTGCTCCTCCTCTTTTTATTTGTGTACTTTGTAGTTCTTAAAAAAAGACTTATTATCACCACAAAAATCTTCAACCATAACACGCCTTTATAAGGAAAATAAACAATGTGCTTAGGCATACCCGGTCAAATCATCGAAATAACAGACACTAATAACAAACTAGCAATTGTCAACGTTGCTGGTGTCAAACGTCAAGTTAATATTGCTTGTATTATTGATGATCAACATCCTCCTGAATCTTGCGTTGGCGACTGGGTGTTAGTTCATGTTGGCTTTGCCATGAACCGCATTAACGAAAAAGAAGCAGCGGAAACATTACAGCTACTGCAAGAAATTGCAGAAGTAATGGTAACTGGTTAGTGGATAGTAGTTAGTGGATAGTGGTTAACAAGTAAAAAATTAACTCCTAACTACTAACTACTACCTACTAACTACTAACTACTACCTACTAACATTCATATGAAATATGTAGATGAATTTCGCGATCCTTCTAAAGCTGAGGCATTACTTTGGCAAATAGAAAAATTGTCCAACCTGTTGGGCAAGAATATCAAAATTATGGAAGTGTGCGGCGGTCATACCCATTCTATATTTAAATATGGTATTGAAGAAGTCCTACCCAAAGCAATTGAATTAATTCACGGGCCTGGTTGTCCGGTGTGCGTAATGCCAAAGGGTAGGTTAGATGATGCGATCGCGATCGCCCAAAATCCCAACGTCATCTTTGCTACCTTTGGCGATGCAATGCGGGTTCCTGGTTCCAAAACAAGCCTGTTGCAAGCCAAAGCCCAAGGCGCAGATATTCGTATGGTGTACTCGCCACTGGATAGTCTCAAAATCGCCAAAGAAAATCCTAACAAAGAAGTTGTATTTTTTGCCTTAGGTTTTGAAACTACAGCCCCCAGTACTGCTTTTACCATCCTACAAGCAGCAGCGGAAAATATTAATAACTTCAGCATGTTTTGCAATCACGTCCTCGTGATTCCTGCTTTAGAAGCATTGTTGGATAATCCTGATTTACAACTAGATGGATTTGTCGGGCCTGGTCATGTCAGTATGGTAATTGGCACTGACCCTTATCAGTTTATTTCCCAACACTATCACAAGCCAATTGTGATTTCGGGATTTGAACCTTTAGACATTCTCCAATCAATTTGGATGCTGTTAAGGCAATTAGTAGAAAATCGCTGCGAGGTCGAAAACCAATATAACAGATTGGTGGAGAAGGGGGGAAATCAAATCGCGCTTACTGCTATGAATAAAGTGTTTGCAGTGCGAGAAAATTTTGATTGGCGTGGCTTGGGTGATATACCCTATTCGGGATTAAAAATTCGTCCTGAATATGCCAAGTTCGATGCAGAATTGAAGTTTACTATTCCAAATCTTAAAGTCGCCGATCATAAAGCTTGTCAGTGTGGAGAAATTCTCAAGGGTGTGTTGAAGCCTTGGCAATGCAAGGTATTTGGCACAGCTTGCACTCCAGAAACACCAATTGGAACTTGTATGGTGTCTTCTGAAGGTGCTTGTGCAGCTTATTACAAATATGGTCGCTTTTCTCAGGTGGCGAAGGATATAGGGGTTGAGAAAGAAGGAGTAGGGGTTTAGCGAACGGAAGAATATTTTTTTAACTAACCACATAGACGCGCTAGCGGCTTCCCGCTAGGGTAGGACACAAAGGACACGAAGAAGATTATGCCATTTATTACTGTTCAAATTGCTAAAGGTCATTCTATAGAAAAGAAACGGCAACTAGTGCAAGCAATTACTGATGCACTAGTTTCTACTATGGGTACCAAACCAGAGTGGGTGACAGTACATATCGATGAATTTGAACGGGAGAATTGGAGCGTAGGGGGTGTTTTGCATGTTGATAAACATAGTGGTAGGCACGTTGAAAAAGGTGTATAAATCTAGTTAATTGTAGGGTGCGTTACGCTTTAGCTAACGCACCTGATTAAGCTGAATTACAATTTAAATATGAAAATTTACTCTGCTAATTCCTCCCAAAATACTCTCTTTCAAAATATCGAAAAAATCCGCCGTCGTCGGGGAAAAGTACACGATACTAACATCACTCTCGCACATGGTAGTGGTGGCAAAGCGATGCGCGATTTAATCGATGATATTTTTGTCAGTAATTTTGATAATCCGATTCTTTCACAATTAGAAGACCAAGCAGCTTTTAATTTAGGGAGTCTCCTTGAACAGGGAGATAGACTTGCTTTCACCACTGATTCCTATGTTGTAGACCCTTTATTTTTTCCTGGCGGTGATATAGGAGAATTAGCTGTTAATGGCACTATCAATGATTTAGCAGTGAGTGGTGCTAGACCATTATATCTTACCTGTAGCGTCATTTTAGAAGAAGGATTATCAATAGAAACATTGCGACGTGTCGCTATCAGCATGAAATCTGCTGCGAATAAAGCAGGCATACAAATTGTTACTGGTGACACAAAAGTCGTGCATCGCGGTGCAGCCGATAAATTGTTTATTAATACAGCGGGTATTGGCGTAATTCGTGCAGGCGTTTCTATTTCTGCCCATAATATTCAAGCTGGAGATGTAGTAATTATTAATGGTGAATTGGGCAATCATGGCACAGCAATTTTAATTGCCCGTGGTGAATTAGCATTAGAATCTAATATTGAAAGTGATTGTCAGCCGTTACATAGTTTAGTAGAAACTATCCTTGATGTGTGTCCCGAAGTTCATGCTATGCGAGATGCTACACGCGGCGGTTTAGCCACAGTATTAAATGAATTTGCCCTCAGTTCTGATGTAGCAATCCGCCTTGATGAATCATCTATCCCAATCAGAGAAGAAGTAAAAGGCGTTTGCGAAATATTAGGTTTAGATCCCTTGTATTTGGCAAATGAAGGTAAATTAGTCGTGGTTGTAGGACGCGAACACGCTGATACTGTCTTATCAGCAATGAAATCTCACCCAGACGGAAAAGATGCTTGTATTATCGGTGAAGTTATTTCCTCACCAGCAGGTGTTGTTTTGTTAAAAACTATTTTTGGTGCTGAACGCATTGTTGATATGCTTGTTGGCGACCAACTGCCACGAATTTGTTAGTTTTTATCTAAAAATTCTCACTTATTCTCCTCTGTGTTCTCTGCGCCTCTGTGGTTCATTAAACATGCACGAACTTGGCATCACACAAAATATTGTTGCAATCGTATCCGAACATGCTCGCGGTTCCAAAGTCCAACGAGTATTATTAGAAATAGGCAAACTTTCAGCCATCATGCCTGACGCTATTCGATTCTGTTTTGATATCTGTTCTCAAGGTACAGTTTTAGAAGGATCAAAATTAGAAATTTTAGAAACTCCTGGTTTGGGAAGATGTCGCCAGTGCGGTACAGAAATTCCTCTAGAACAGCCTTTTGGGATGTGTAATTGTGGCAGCTTACAAATAGATTTAATAGCTGGTGAAGAACTAAAAATTAAAGAAATAGAAATAGAGGAACTATGTGTATAACCTGCGGTTGTTCTGATGGTAATGCTAAAATTGCTAATCTGGAGACGGGTGAAGCAGTGACAATTAATTCCAACGGTAATAGTCCTCACACTCACACCCTACCAGATGGCACTGTCATTACCCACTCTCACACTCACGATCATATCCACGACGAAGCATCACAAATTCACGCCAAAATACATAGCACAACTATATCTTTAGAACAGGATATCCTAGCAAAAAATAACCTGATAGCTGCCCAAAATCGCGGATGGTTTAAAGGTCGAAATATCCTGGCATTAAATCTCATGAGTTCTCCTGGTGCAGGGAAAACCACCCTCTTAACTCGTACCATCAATGATTTAAAGGATCAATTAACTATCAGTGTCATTGAAGGCGACCAAGAAACTATTAATGATGCAAAAAAAATTCAAGCGACAGGCTGTAAGGTTGTACAAATCAACACAGGTACAGGCTGTCATCTTGATGCAACAATGATAGAAAGAGGATTGCAAAAACTGAATCCGCCGCTAGATTCAGTGGTGATGATTGAGAATGTTGGTAATCTGGTTTGTCCAGCTTTATTTGATTTAGGAGAAAACCTGAAAGTGGTGATTCTCTCTGTTACCGAAGGAGAAGATAAGCCGATCAAATACCCTCATATGTTCCGTGCTAGTGAGATAATGGTTCTCACTAAAATTGATTTGTTGCCTTATGTGCAGTTTGACGTAGAAAAGTGTATAGAATATGCCCACCAGGTCAATCCTCACATTCAGATTTTTCAAGTTTCAGCATTGACTGGAACTGGGTTAGAAAATTGGTATGAATGGTTAACACAAAAGGTAGCAAATTTGTCTACTATTTGAAATTCAAATATTACACTTAAGTCATGAAATTTAGTGACATTTTCAAAGATGAAAACAGATTTTATATTATCTATGACTTACCAATAAGGAAAAGACTAATACTCCACCACACTAATTTTGATAGGTTTGTAGTGAGCGGCTCTAGCCCTCATTTAAGCAGCAAGCGTGCTTACTACAAACTTCCTTAGCCTGTCATAATCTTTGTGGCAGACTACTAATTCAGATCTTGCCTTCCACATCGGCAATAAATGAAGGTTGCTGTGAACTAGGAGTTGGCGAATCGCCTCGCCGTTTCTTGCTGCGCTGGTTTTTAGGAACTCCTCCCGCCATGCCGTATTCTACACTGCTTTTGCCATATCGAGTTGCAACTCCCATCAGCATATGCTCTGCCATATCTGCCAACTCGCGCTCTGTTTGCAGCATTTCATGGTACAACTTATCCAAGTTGGAAAGCGCACTGTTGTATGCATTCTCTCTCGTTCGCATCGTCTCGATTAGAGTGGAGAAGGCAGATAGGGTGAGTCCATTGCCTACATCTAAGTTCGGATCAATTGAGTTCATGCTAGCCGCACGACGCACTGCTCTTTCTAATACTTTAGAGCTTCTTTTTTGACGACCCATAATCTACACCTTTTAATACAGTACGGTTAATATTATTTACCTTAAAAAACTTCCGTATTGATCGGCATTAGAGTATTTCGGCAAATCTGCAATGGCTTTTGATACAAAGCGTCGCGATCGTGAGTGCGATAATTACTGATATGAGTTAACAAACAGGTAAGTTGAGCAAGTGATCTGTCGTTTACTTGCGGAAAACACCAAAATGAGTGCGCGATCTACCGAAATGAGAAAGCAATTAGGCTTTTTGAGTAAGCAATATGCCTTTTTGCCTGCGGAAAATACTAAAATGAGAAAGCAATTAGGCTTTTTGAGTAAGCAATATGCCTTTTTGCTTGCGAAAAACACCAAAATGAGAAAGCAATTAGGCTTTTTGAGAACTCATTTAAGCATTTTGCTTACTAAATCAACTGGATCTATTTTCCACATGCAGCGATCAGTTATGGCGATCGCAAAAATCTAAAAACAAAAGTATAATTTAAAACAGTATAAAACTGTGGATGGGTAAAGGATGCAGACGATTCAGTTGCAAGCAAGAGGGGGAAGATCCAACTACAGCCTCTCTTGAGCTAAAAGTAGTGGGGGCAGATTTTGAAATTGTCTGCGATCGCTGTTTAGTTAGGGAATGAGTTTGGCTCAATCCTTTTGCTACCGAGTTTGGGTCAAACTATGATGTGACAGTGATGGTTCAGGCTGCATATAAGGATCTATGGTCAAAGATAATAGCCTTGCTACAATCCAAATATTTATGCAGAGAGATTGCCTAAACTGTTCCCATGAGGAGCACAAATCATCTACGTCACAGAAAATCTGGGTGATATCGAGGCGAGATACAATAGTGGACATCGCTGAGACACCTTGCTTATTTTTGCTTTTATTACAGTCGAGCGCCTTTTTTTGTGCCATTTTCAACCCGTCGAACTCACGCTATTGAAGGTTGGCTCAATGTTGCTAACAGCAATTTGATACGATTAACAAAATGGCTGATCGCCTACAACCTAACTTAAGCGATCGCAAAACTAGTAGATTATGCAACTCTGCGTAAACCAAGCGCGATCGCTATCCAGTAGATTTTATTACAGAAAGCGATCGCCTACCCAACTTAAGCGATCGCAAAACTAGCAGATTATGCAAACCTCCCGGCAATACTTCCATTTCATACAAATTCGACACGTCCCACCATCTCTTCAGGTGTCATCACCTCATAAATCAAAACCAAGGTTTCAATGATTTCACCAATGGAACGAGTCCCTTTCTTGCAGTAAGTAATGCCAGGATGATCAAGCTTAGAACTTGCAATAATAAAAAAATCTGCATCTTGGGTGAACAATACTCGCTGTGTTTTCTGAATAAAGGCTAACTGGACTTCATCGGTTTGGGTGCGTAATTCCACATCATTGGTTGTTGTGACATCAATTCCATAACGGCGCAAGCCCAGCGCGATCGCCGGATCGACATTTTCATCCAGATGAAAGCGAATTCGTTCACTCATTCCGCAACTGTCTGAGTTTCTCTTGAAGACGCGAGGGATGATTTTGCTTGAGTACCTCAACTAACTCATCCTCTTGTGCTGTGCGGCGATCAATTTCGTCTCGGTGATCGAAGTAATAAGCCATTGCTGCATAAACGGATGCCAGCGATAGGTCATACTTACCAGCAATCTCTACCAATGAATACCCCTGCTTTAAATGCATCACCGCTACATCCTCTACAGCAATGCGGGTACCGACAATGCGAGGCTTTCCACTCCGCACATCAGAAGCGATCTCAATATGCTCCCGACTGACTAACTGCATTGGTAAATTTTCCAGGTCTGTTCAATAATTTAATCATATACAGTTGTCCTGGCTCTGACAAAGTTATATATGGAACCAGACCAGCAGAATCTCTGTTTGACCAACCTGGGCGATCGCTATCCAATAGGTTTTATTACAGAAAGCGATCGCCTAAAACCTAACTTAAGCAATCGCGCTTGGTAATCAACATACAGTTGCTTATATTTTGTCGCTAAGAAAGAATCGACTATTACAGCCAATCTCGATAAGCCGAAATTTCATTGACACTAATTTCAAACGGCATCCCCTTACCAAATGGAGGATGAACGCGAATTTTAGTGTCACTGCTAAATTTTTCTAGCTTATTCCCTATTTGCAGAATATTGTTGACGATATGCCAGTAAGTTACTATGTCTGGGCAGTCAATTACTAACTTCATACTGCTACCATCTGTGGTGAGATACCACTGACAATTCGACAATAATACTTGGGTAATGCGATCGCACGCTTGAAAAAAGCACGCACCAATCGACTGTTCTAGTTCCAGATGCAGCATTCTATCTTGTGGCGTCACCTGGTTCGGTGGCATATCATCTGGATGCAAGAAGGGTTTTTTCATGATACTAGCCCTTTCTTTAATATTTGTTAGTGGTTAGTAGATAGTAGTTAGTAGTTAATTTTTTAACTATCAACTACTAACCCTTCGGGTTCGCCAGTCGCTCATGGAGGGAACCACGGCGACGGCGCTTAAAGTTCGGACGCTCTTTCCGAACACGCGCCTCCTCTATGTGCGGACGCAGGTTCCGCACCCGCGCCTCCCCATAGACGCGCAGCGGCTTCCCAATAGGGTAGACCGCGCTGGCTCACCACTAACTACTAACTATTTTCAGACATAATTCTGCACTTCTTGATTGTAGCGTGTCAAACTTTCTAGGTTTTTTTGCAAATCAAAAGCTGAGGGTTTTAGCGCCAGTGCGTCCAGATTTAATTCATCCTGAAATCTTTTGATTTTGTCGCGACAAGTTGCTACGTCACCAATAGAGGATGTTTGAAAAGTAATTTTTTATGCTAGCCGCCTCACCATGATGCGTATCATTAGCCACATAAATAAATGCTTCTGAGGTGACAGGCACTGAAGTTCAGCAAGAACTATCTTCTACGATGTTTTGCAAGTTATTCTCATTTTTAAGCCTCCAGAGTTTCCATAACTCACTCAGAGTCAGGCTTATTCAAACCTCAGACCTTTATTTCCTCTCCAATAATTAAAAAAAATTAAATCGCATTTTTTATCAAAAAAAAAGTGATATGTTGGATACAGAATTGAATTTCGCAACTTTCTGGAGTAGCTCTCTGTAAGCTACTCCAGATTTCTAAATCTAAAACCCTACCAAAGTTAGTGCTTTAGGCTGTTTGAAATGAGCCTGTGAGTGCAACTTAAAACAGGACTAAAAAAAGTCCAATTGACCTGGAAATGCTTGCTATGACTGAGTTTGGGTTGAGTACAAAAAGACTTGTACCCTTCTCCATAAATACTTGTACTTCCACCTCAAAATACTAGTACCCCTACCCAAAAAGATTTTTTAATTCTTCATAAAGCCCTGCGAGTCTGGGTTTAAAATTTTGAGTACAAACTTAATAAATCTAATAAATCTTATCCAGATAGCATTGTCAGCCCCCTTACTATTGGCTGATATAAAACATATATCGCCAATCACTTGACGCACCAATCAAGGAGCGATAAGTGAGTGGAGGGATGAGATAGCACCATGCCCCTGTGAACGAAGTCGCGGCTGTCAGCGCAAAATCCACCCACATCTTGTGCATGACACACACCAGCCAAGAAAATTGGGTTAATAGCCTACCCCGAACCCCGGTAGGCAACGCTAAAAACAGACGCGGCTTCCATTCCTGGCTTCAACGATGCCTAGTTGCGGTTTTTTGGAGCAGGCTGACGCGGAGACAGTAAGACGCGGTGACGCGGTGAACTGTTTTGATATTTTCCCCGCGTCTTTGTGTCCCCGTGTCTCGGTGTCAGGACTTCCATCTCCCACAGTGGCTGCCAGTCCATCGATTTTTGCGAAATTCAATGACTCCACCGTCTACAGGACTTATTACTTCCTCAATTACGGAACCCACCATTCAAGCGAAATCCGGTGGTTGCGGCGGATGCAGCAGCAGCACCACCGTGGAAATGGATGAAAAACTTCAAGAACGCATTGCCAAGCATCCCTGCTACAGCGAAGAAGCACACCATCACTATGCCAGGATGCACGTTGCAGTTGCCCCTGCTTGCAACATCCAATGCAACTACTGCAATCGCAAATACGATTGTGCTAACGAAAGCCGCCCAGGAGTAGTTAGTGAATTGCTCACACCGGAAGAAGCAGCACATAAAGTTTTGGTAATTGCAGGCAAAATTCCTCAAATGACAGTTTTGGGAATTGCAGGCCCTGGCGATCCCCTAGCAAACCCAGATAAGACTTTCCGCACCTTTGAGTTGATAGCAGAGAAAGCACCCGATATCAAACTTTGTTTATCAACCAATGGTTTAATGCTTCCCGAATATATCGATCGCATTAAACAGCTAAACATAGATCACGTTACTATCACCATTAACATGGTGGACCCAGAAATCGGAGCCAAGATTTATCCTTGGGTTCACTACAAGCGCAAGCGTTACAGAGGTATCGAAGGGGTAAAAATTCTGCACGAAAAGCAGATGGAAGGATTACAAGCCCTCAAGGAAGCCGATATTCTCTGCAAAGTCAACTCCGTGATGATTCCGGGAATTAATGATGAACACCTGGTAGAGGTGAATAAAGTCATTCGCTCTAAAAGTGCATTCCTTCACAACATTATGCCGCTGATTTCGGCACCGGAACACGGCACTCACTTCGGCTTAACTGGACAGCGCGGCCCCACTTCCAGAGAACTGAAAGCAGTACAAGACAAATGTGCTGGTAACATGAAAATGATGCGCCACTGTCGCCAGTGTCGTGCCGATGCAGTAGGATTATTAGGAGAAGACCGCAGTCAAGAATTTACTAAAGATAAATTCTTGGAAATGGCTCCAGAGTATGACCTTAGCAAACGTCAAGAAGTTCATGCAGGTATTGAAAAGTTTAGAGAAGAACTCAAAGCAGCCAAGGAAGCTGTAGAGACTTTGCATACAACGTCTCTACAAAACCGCCCGAAAATTTTAGTTGCAGTCGCAACCAAAGGCGGCGGCTTGGTCAACCAGCACTTCGGTCATGCGAAAGAATTCCAGGTTTACGAAGTCGATGGCAAAGAAGTGCGCTTTATCGGTCATCGCAAAATAGACCACTACTGTCAAGGTGGTTACGGCGAAACAGCAACTCTCGAAAATATCATCGAAGCGATCGCAGATTGTAAAGCGGTATTTGTTGCCAAAATTGGTGATTGTCCCAAAGAAAAATTGCACGCAGCTGGCATACAAACCGTTGAAACTTACGACGTAATTGACAAGGTTGCTTTGGAGTATTACCAGCAATACTTACAGGAAAAAGTTAGTAGTTAGTAGTTAGTAGTTAGTAGTTATTAGTTAGTAGTTAACCACTAACCACTATCCACTAACTACTAACCATCATCCATTACCTAAGCCTCAATCTGCCCTCTATGGAGAATAGTCATGGCTTACCAGGCGTTGCTGAATAATGGGATGAATGAGGCTGACGCACCAGACGCGGAGAGATTTTAATAATAAGTAATTATCCGAACTTGATATAAGAAGGGAAATCACATCGCAGGCTTGGTAATAGTTCTCCACTCCAAAGTCGAGACTGTATTGGCACTGTAGCGATGGAATAGTTCTGCTCACACCACAAATGCGATCGCATTTACTGCAAGTCCCATATAGACAATGCCCAACCACGATTTGATAAACGCAGAGATATTAAGGGGATACTCAAACAAAATTGTTGCCAGCCAAAACATCGGTAAACTCAAAACCATCTGCCACATATTCGCTTGGATTGAGTGAACATAGGCACTAAATCTACGAATATGCACAATTAGCAATCCCAACATAGTAACAATCTTTTTCCAGTCAGGGCTAAAGCTAGCATTATATCCTTGGAAATTAGCAAGTAAGGGATTATCAAGGTTTGAGAACATGTCCCACACCTTGATAATCCCATCATTATCTTCAGTCAGAATACGCTTTCCTTCAGAGCTAAATTTGGCACTCCTTACTCTAGCTTGATGTCCAATTAGATTCCTGATTATGCGACCTTTTTTCCCATCAAAGTGCCACATCTTAGCAGTGTGGTCATTGTACGCAATAACTATGTATTTACCATCTGGGGGTTAAAAACCTCAATAAAGTACGTGTTACCTATGGCGGTACATCATCACTTTTCAGTCACATTTGAGGCGTATAAATAAATTAGTATAGATTCTTACCAAGAAACTATTCCCTTTGGCAGAAGGTAAAAGATGTTTGTGATTTTTAAGGTTATAAGCGACAAAAGATTTTGATTTCTGAGACAGTCTTAATCTAAAACATCAAAGCGACAGCTATAGACACAGTTAGCTGCTTGCTATAAAAGAAAACCAACAGTGAGGAAACTATGCGATTACGCGCAATTCTCATCCTCATCTCTTTGCTACTCTTTGTTGCTTTTTTAGGTTTTCAGTTAGAACTGACCTTGCCAGGAAGACCACCGAATATTAACAACACTTACACACCTTTGACACAATCCCCACCACGAGGAATTGGTTCTTATGATGTGTTAGGTTATGCCGTTTCCAAACCAGAAGCGGATAAACTCTTGCAAACTGAAGCCGGACAGAAAGCACTTTCTCCTGATAACGGTGCGGTAAAAGTGACTGAAGAGTTGATAGACCTTGGTCGTGATGCTTTTTACCAAGAGACCTTTGGTAATGAGTACCTGTTTACAGATGTCGTGGGTATTCTGTACGTACTATTGCCAAAGCAGTTTTGGGTTTGAAAGAAAAGGCAACTACTAATCTGCAAGTCCCGATAGACCAAGACGTTACCGTTGGTAAACGCACTTTCAAAGCTGGTACAGTTTTGAATACCGGTCTAGATGTACCTGGAGGTTCTCTGTTTCCTTTGGGATTAATTACCCATCTTGACAAAGGTCAAGTGCGAGTTGGAATTACTTGTGCTTTGTGTCATGCAACAGTGAGTGAAGAAACCGGACGTATATTAGAAGGTGCAATCAACACAGACATCAATTTGGGTCCGTTAATTGCCATGGCGAGTAATTCTGCTGCACTCTTCCGTCAGACAGATGTCAATCCAACCAAAATTCCACCGGGTGAGCATACTTTCATTAACAACAAAGGGGAAACAGCAAAACTCCCTAACCAAAAAATCATGGAAGATGAAGTTGATGCTGCGATTCTTTCATGGCCACCTGGCAACTTTGTTTCTAATGGCGACCTGAAAAATAACTCCGCGCAGATTCCTTCTTCCTACACCCACGAAACTTTTCCCTACGCTTGGAGTGGTGTTGCTTCCATCGGTTGGTTCCACGGACTGACTACATTAAATAATGCTGTATTTGGGTTAAATGCAGACCCAACAACCACAGCAGATGCAAGTGAATCGGTGTTAGGAATCGATAAAGAAGTCTACTTAGGGACAATGTTGCAAAATGCATCTAGTCGAGAATATCGACTGCCAGAGGGTGCAAAACCATCAGAATTTTTTGATCGGGTAGACCCCACACCAGGAGAACCCGGAATCAACAGTGTGATTAAGATGCCAGAATACCCGAAGGGTACTTTGTTTATGCAAAACGGGTTAATGGCAAATACTCCTGGTTTACCTGTTGCAGCACAACTGAATGGAATGTCTGCGTTCCAAAACACTTTAGCGCCCCCTCCCCATGAAGCTGCTGATATCGACACCTTGCAACGAGGCGCTACTATTTTCCAAAAGGCTAATTGTGCTGAATGTCATAGTGGGCGTTACTTTACCAATCACAAAGTAATTCCGGTCAAAGAAGTTGCAACTCAACCAAAACGGGCACCAGCTTCGCGTAAATTTGCTGAGGAGTTTGCACCACCAGATACTTATCCTCCTAATGTACCTGTACCCTTACCTCCTAATCCACCAGTGTTACCAGTACCAACTGACATCACCCCACAGGAAGATATTAAGCTTGCCTATGCCCTCAGTGACCCCCATGGCGGTTACAAGGTACAGAATTTGATCGGACTATATCTAAGCGCACCTTATCTTCATGATGGTGGTGTAGCTGCTAGTGCTGAGTCTATCAAACAAGATGAAAGCGGACGCTTTATGATTGCAAAATCGGATGAGTTGGGAATGGCTGGAACTCTGATGCGTGGTATTGCACCTGACTCAGAAGCTAGTTTGCGAGTGCTGGTTGATCGGAATTTGCGCGCGGCTGTAGTCGCAGCTAACCAAGCTAATCCCGATTTGCAACGGTCAAACATTGACGGTAGCGGACATGAATATTGGTAGAGAGCCGAGATCCCTGCAAAAACGGAAATAGAGGCTGAAAAAGCTTGCTATATCTAGGTTTCAAAAATTTCAGGAGGAAGATGAAGAGCCGCCTCAAAAGGTTGGGGAATATTGTGCAGATTGACCACATAATCGCCATACCGCTTGATATGTCTGGTGAGGTAAGGACTTAAACTAGCAACAAAGCGATGATTAACTGGATATCCTTGTGCCGTTAATGTCTGAATAGCCAACGACATATCCACAGTATTCTGTAAAATGACAGCACTAGCAACCAAATCAAGGTACTTCAACCGCTTCTCTTGCTCAATTGGGTCATTTTCAGTGATCACGCCATCCTTACCAAAAAACACCCAATCGAGGAAATGATGGTACTTCTCAACAATATTTGTAATTGCATTAATTTCGGAGCGCATCCTGGCATTGGAGATATACTCCAACAAAAACATTGTTCGCACAACCTTCCCTAACTCCAAAAAAGCTTGATAAAGACGGTTTTTCTTGCTGTAACTGCTTAACTTACGTAGGAGCGTAGAAGGCATCACCTTCCCCGCCTTAATCGACAGTACCACCCGCATCATGTCATACCAGTGAAGCTGAATCAGATTCCAATTAACTACATCCTTAAACAAGGGGTCAATGTACTTGTAAGTGACTGACTCACAAGGACGCAGGAAACTCAGATCCTTCCAATTACGGATGCGTGGCATCAACTTGATACCCAGAAGATAAGAGATAGCAAATACAGGACCCGACTGACCTTGGGTATCTGCATACAGAGTATCGGGTTGAATATCGGAAAGATTTTTCAGTAACCCGTCTAAAATATATACTGCTTCCCAAACTCCACAAGTAATAAAGTGGGTAAACAAAGCAATATACTTATCAGAAACATGGTGATAAGCAATACCACCATATCCACCATAGCGGATGTGATACTCACTATGTAGATTATTCTCGTAAATCTCAAACTTACTACCATCTGCCGCCGCTCTTTTCCCCGTTCCCCAAATAGAGGGTAAACTGAAACGGTTGAAAGCATTGATCATATCCCGAATCGCCGCCTCAAGCTTGGGCGTACTGATATGGCGACGATTGGTATAAGAAATCATGTGAGATGTTACCACACCCCTAGAATGACGTGCCGTTTGATTAGGCCCAAGATTGCACCCATAACCAAAAGTTGTGAAAATATAGCGTTCCGCCGACTGCTTTAATTTGGATTCACTTCCTGAAAGGGGGCCAAAATGCCTTGTCCAGTTCAGCCAATGCTCAACATTGCAGAGAATGTCTAAAACACTACGTTCTGGCATCAAAGAGCGAATTTTCTCCTCTAATTGTTCGACCTCCTTGGGTTCAGGAGAAGACTTCAGCCGCTTCAGTACAGGCTCACCATCCTGATTAATTGTTACTTGTTGTCCATCCGCACAAAGAATATCTACTTCAGTAGCCACCTGGGTTAAACATGAGCGTAAATACTCAACAAAATCTTCTGGATTGGAGGGGAATCCAAGCTGGNTACAATATTCTTCTATCATGGGTTCACATTCTGATAGAGTCAGCAATTGTTCACGGAAATCAGCGTAACTTTCTGACCAAACAACACAAGCATCCCCAGTCTTAAATTCATTTGCTAAGTAAGAAAATACACAAATTTCTAACTGTTGGCGTACTAAAAGTTTAGTCCCTTCAACTTCCTTAACAACCAGAGTTCGCCAGTTATTACTAATAAAATCTAAATTAATCTCAAAAGCTAAATATTTGCCCCGCTTATGTTCATTATCTAACACGAACTTTAAGGCATCAATTACCGACTCATCGGCAGAAGTTGAATGAATATCTAGAGAGCGTACTAAACTAAATAACGCCTTGCGGTTAGCTGAATAAAACCGCCACATTAATGGCAAATGATTGTTGGTGTTGTATGCGGCAATTTCTTCATATTTCAGCAGTAGCAAATCTGCCCCACCATGTTCATCCAAGATGGACAGAACTTGCTCTCCTAAAGCAGCTAAATTATCTTGAGTCTCTTTCGATGCAGTTAAAACCTGTGCAAACATCCCTAGCATTTCCGATGTTTGGGTCAAATGCTTCTCACGTAGTTCTTTTAATCTTTCTTTGGCATTATTCTGAATCTTGAGGATACGCTTGATAAACATCTCTACCAAATGGTCACGAGTTTTGACCTGGGCTTCGTATAGCAAGCACAACAGCAATGTACGGCGTTTAGACAGTTTAATATCTTGAAATTCTGATATATCTAAAGCCCTAGCGTGTGTTGCTAAATATTTCACTTTAGCCGGAGCAATACTTGATAACAAGCGTTTAGCATCACCAAAGGTCATCAACTGGTTAAACTTGATTTGCAGTTGTTTAATGTGGCTCAGTTTGGCACTTTTAGGTGGGGATTTTAATAAATTTAATGTGGCGATTGATTCAGAGGTTTCCCCTAATAATAGTTGGTCTAAATAAGCTTGTTCATTAATAGATAGACCCTGAGATATTCGATGAAATAATCGATTGTTTGTAATGGAACGGACATGGCTAACTAAGCGGTCTAGGGAATTGAATGTTGGTAACTCATATCGTTCTTTAACCAATTCTTCAATTGCAATGTTGATTAAATCAGCCGGATGGTCTTTAACTTCTGCGGCAGAACTAACAACAACAGCTATCAATTTTTGGGCAGCTTTATCATAAGACTTGACACCCAAATATTCTCGAATTGCTTGTTGATAATTACGCCTTTGGCGGTCTGTGGGAATAGCTGTCACCCAATCACGTAATTTTAAATATGACCTTATATGTTTAATAATCGTGATAGGTACATTTTCTGGATGCGGAAAATATCCCAGTCTCTGAAACGATTTCAACATTACCATGAAGCAAAGTAAACCTTCATGGCTACGAACACGAGATTTGACAAATTTAAGCTCTTCCAGTGTTGGGGTATAAAGCTCAGTTAGTTCTTTCGCTGAGGGATATTGTTTAAATCTTGGGTAAGCTGTACGGTCAATTAAGGTCATTTANGTCAAATTTAACACCGGAAATTCTGAGGGCTACCCAAACTTGGTTCATCCNTCACTCACTCGTGAACCGCTCAGTATTTTATCTTTTTTTCTGACAGACAATTAATTTATCTTGCTGACGCTTTTATTCATCCCACAGTCCCTTAAATCGTACTGGTGATAGTTCTGTGTAGCGGACTGTATGTTGAATATTATTGTGTCCTAAATAACCTTGAATGGTACGTGTGTCTACTCCTTTAGCCGCCAGAGCATATCCACAAGCATGGCGTAGCATATGAGCATGAACTGGAAACGGCAACAAAGCTAGTTTTCCAGCTCGTTCGACAATTCCAGCGATTGTATCTTTCGCTAGTGGACCAAAGCGAGATGACTGGAAAATATAAGCACAAGCTGGATAATCACGCTGGAGTTTACGCAGAGAGCGAATTTCATCACCATATAGTGGATGTGTGGAAGGAGTTCCCCTCTTGACTCGCTTAATATGGAGATTACCACCACTCCAGTCTATTTGCTCCCATCGTAGTGCTGCTGCTTCTGCCACTCGCAGTCCGTGACGGTAAATCAATAGGATTAGGGTCGAATCCCGATGAGCATGGCGACCACCAGCCTTCTTGAGTGCATCTCGCATTGCCTCAATTTCTTTTTCCAGTAAGTATTCTCTTGTCCTCACTGCGGCATACTTGCGAGAGTTAGGAGATTGAAGTGGTGAACTTTGGGTTTTACCAACTTTCGATAGTTGGGGTATCTTTACAGTCATACCCAGACCCCCTGAAAAATCAATGTCGTTTTGTCTGGTATTACCTACTTTGACTCATAAGTTGGTATTTGAGTCTTGACTGTATTAATTAGTAACTATGTACTATGCTGTGTCTGCTTGTAGCTTTCTTATGTTTGGTTTAAATAGAGTATTAAAAGCTGAAACCTATTATTGGTAAGCGTTTTCAGCCTCTATTTCCGTTTTTGCAGGGATCTCGGCTCTATGCCAATATTGGGTTGATGAAAAAGCAGGTTACAGCACTCAAGACCAAACTGACTTGATTAAATTCTTGCTGTCAATAGACGATGATCCGGCAGTGCAGCTTGAGACATCGCATAGTTAAAAATCATCCCCCCACTCTCTAATCTCTAAACAACAGAAAGTGCAGGGGGATTATTTTTATTAGCAAAAACCGCCAAATATCCGATCTTTATGGAGCGAAGCTCGTGGGAAGATATCAAATTATTGAACTACCACAAAGCCCGTACACCATTATCATCATCATTATCCTGTTCAACAGTTCCTGGTGTAGTTGTGTCTTGCACAGGCTGAGTTACACCAGGAGTAGTTGTGTCTTGTTGTGTGGGTTGAGTTACACCAGGGGTAGTTGTGTCTTGCACAGGCTGAGTTACGCCAGGGGTAGTTGTGTCTTGCACAGGCTGAGTTACGCCAGGGTTAGTTTGAGCAACATTAGCCCGATTATAGGGATACTCACCAAAAATGGAAGCATTCGGATTGACTTCAGCTTTGGCTGGGAGACCTAAGAAAGTGCTAGCACCAGCGATGCCAACCAAAGTGGCAATAGTTTTGAATAAATTTTTGGCATTTTTTGTATTCATTATTGGAAGCTCCATTCGAGAAAATTAATAAACAACTATGCCATTTTGTATCTTCAATTGAAGAGATTTTGCAAAAGGTAGCAAAATCAATCAATTAATATTTTTTGCTCCATTTTGCAGTAACTCACATATGAAATATGGAATGGCAAATCACTTTCTGCCCAAATATTTAATGAGCAGATTTTTTTGATTGAACAATTTGAATTAAGTCTAAAAATATAAAAACTATTATTTCTCTACCTATAGTCTGATTTGATTGTTAATAGCGAACGTTTATTTTATATAAAAGAATTAGCTAGAAATGTCTAATTAAATGCCGAAATCAAAAGATTATCACAACCGTCAGCTAAAAAAATAATAATTTGCTGAAAAATGCTGAATAAGTCGAATATAATCATTTATCCATTTTTGTTGCTGGCTCTAACAATCAACTTGATTGTTCCGCAATCTTCTTGGGCATCTGAGCAAATATTTCTATTGCCAGATGCTTTTCAAACACAGGATCAAACAACTCGATTAGAGGTTAATTTGAATCGAAGACGAGTGTTTGTTTATCAAGGCAAAAATCTGATTAAAAGTTACCCGATCGCAGTTGGTCGGCGTAACTGGGAAACCCCTACAGGTAGCTTTCAAGTACTCCAGTTATTACAAAATCCTAAATGGATTCATCCTATAACAGGCAAAGCAATTCCAGGAGGCGCACCTGGAAATCCTCTAGGTAACTATTGGATTGGTTTTTGGACGAATGGGCGAAATTGGGTTGGGTTTCATGGTACTCCTAATCCTGAAACAGTGGGAAAAGCTGTTTCTCACGGTTGCTTACGTATGTACAACAGAGATATTGAGGAATTATTTCAGCTGGTGAGTTTAGGAACACCTGTAACTGTTATCCAATAACTGAAGCGAAGATTGTTGTTCAACTCACTTTTTCGTCACATTTGGTTGCCAAGCTAAAGATAGGAAAAAAAGCGCCTAACGGCTGAAGTCGCGCAACAGTGGACTCAACGAGGAAAATCCTCGCACGCTGAACCAGTCCTGTAGACGCGCAGAGGCTTTCCGTAGGGCAGGCGGGTTTAGCTAGCTGGCGATCGCCGTCAGGCGATCGGAAAGCCACACGTTTTTAAGTAGTTTAGTAGCATCAGTCAGCTATGAAGTTATTTTCAATTGATGAATTAGCAATTTTAACAGCAGAAGCAAACACAAATTGCGTTTCGATTTATATGCCAACTTATAAGATGAGTACGGAAACGCTACAAAACCCAATCCGTTTTAAAAATTTAATGCGATCGGCTGAAGAAAAGTTAATAGAGAATGGGCTTCGCGGTCAGGATGCGAGAGATTTATTATTACCAGCCCAAGAGTTAGATGAATACGATTTTTGGCAGCACCAAAGTGATGGACTGGCAATTTTTATCTCAAAAAACTTGTTTAGTTACTACACTGTACCTCTTGATTTCCAAGAATTAGTCGTAGTTACTGACCGCTTTCACCTCAAACCTTTAATGTCTTTACTTACAGGTGATGGACAGTTTTATATATTAGCACTTAGTCAAAATTTGGTGCGCTTGTTCCAAGCTACTCGCTTTAGTATCCGCGAAATTGAATTAGAAGACGTACCCACTAGTATTGCTGAAGCATTAAGATACGATGATCCAGAAAAAAGCCTCCAGTTTCACACGCGCACACCTCAAGGTGGAAGTAGTGACAGGGCTGCAATCTTTCACGGACATGGGGCTGGTAATGATGATGAAAAAGAGAACATTCTTCGCTACTTCCGCAAGGTCAATGATGGGTTACAAGAGTTGCTAAAAAATCCGAAGTCGCCTTTGATTCTCGCGGGAGTTGACTATCTTTTACCGATCTATAAGCAAGCCAATTCCTATTCTAATTTAATAGATGAAGGTATTACTGGAAATCCTGACCAATTGAAAGCTGAAGAATTGCAAGCACAAGCTTGGCAGATTGTCCAACCCTACTTTGAAGGGGCACAGGATGAAGCCATTGCTTACTATGAAGCTAATTTAGGGACTGGGAAAACAGCTAGTGGCATCCAAGAAGTTGTTCCCGCAGCCTATTATCAACGAGTTGAATCTTTATTTGTAGCAGTAGGACAGCAAAAGTGGGGAATGTTCAATCCTGATACAAATAACGTACAGGTACATTCAGAACAGAAAGCAGGCGATGAAGATTTGATGGATTTTGCCGCGCTGCATACTCTTCTCAATGGTGGTACAGTCTACGCTGTGGCACCAGAAAAAGTACCCGGAAATGCTCCTATTGCAGCAGTTTTGCGTTATTGACATCATGAATCACGTCTTTGATTGTGGTAAACGCAGATTTGCTGCGACAACGGCTGTATTCATCGTTTCCTGTCTGCTACTAATAGATTCTGCAAAAGGACTAACGCAGGAGGTTCCCATTACTCCTGCAACACCTCAACCAACTGATACAGAAACTATCCCAATTGATGGGCTGTTTTTCGCTGATATTATCGTTAGGGGACAGCCCATCTTCCAAGTAGGTAGCGTTGGAGATGTGAGTGCTACGCAACGCGCACAAATAGTTAACCGTCGCATTGCGGGTATTTTGGCACAACCTCAAGTTGGCAGAGATGTTACTGTTGTATCTGACCGATCGCGGGGTATCGCTACCTTGCAAGTGGGCAACCGGGTTTTAATGACCGTTACCCAACAGGATGCCCAAGACTTTAATTTACCAGTAGAAACTCTAGCGCAACAGTCGGCCAATCAACTAGCCCGCGCATTTGAACAACCACCGCTAGCAATTGATGTAGGGCAAAGGTTGTACACTACTGTGCGCCAATTCCAGCGAGACACTATCGATAACCTACCTTCTTTTTTAGGTGCATTGTTAGCATTAATTAATTGCTACGTGGATAATTGCTGCTAGTGTACGTCGTCTGACCCTATTTGGTTCACGAGAATGGGAAGTTGACCGCAATTCCAAAATTCTTGTGAGTCGATTGGTATACGGTGGGGTGTGGGTAATGGGTGCAGTTGTTGCTTTAGGGGTTTTGGGACTTGATTTTGCCACTTTGATAGGAACTTTGGGATTAACAAGTGTGGCAATTGGTTTTAGTTTGCGAGATGTACTAAGTAATTATTTCTCTGGAATTATTTTGCTAGCATCTCGTCCCTTCCGTTTAGGCGACCAAATTGTCATTCAAGAATTTGAAGGTACAGTTACTCAAATTCAACTGCGAGCAACAACATTCAAAACCTATGATGGGCGTGTTGTTTACATTCCAAATCAGGAAGTTTTTAGTGCCATTATTACTAACAATACTGCCTGTACTCATCGCCGTAGCTCAATTATGGTTGGTATTGACTATGGGTCAGATATTACTAGAGCAAAACAAATTATTAATGATGCTGTTTTGGGAGTCGAAGGAGTCGAACCAGATCCAAAACCGGAAATTTTAGTGCGTGAACTTGCGACAAGTACAGTAAATATTGAAGTGCGATTTTGGGTTAATTCTCGTCGTTTGCCATTTTTAGAAATGACTTCTCAAGTATCACAAGCGATTAAAGAAGCATTAATGCAAGCAGGAATTGATATACCAACAGATATTTACACTGTCAGGTTACGCGGTTTACCGTCATTTTTTGATAACCATCGCGTCAATTATGACGAGTAAAATTATTTAAACAAAATCATACGCTAACTAACGGTAAATTACCTCTCGTTATGACCAAGCATACACCAAGGTTTTTAAATTAAAGTGAGTTATTAAAAATAAATAGGAAATGATGTAATAAATGTCTTATAACTCTGTTCTTTACAGAACAGAGTTATTGATGTAACTAACTACGAGAAAAGAGGTTAGGAGTGTCGAGAATATTAAGTTGTATCAAAGCCAAGATGATAAATGTATATATAGTTGAGGATAGTAAACTTGTCAATAACTCTTTTTTAAGGTTGCGCTCTTGGGGTTGATTTTGAAAAATATCTATTGCCCCTGCTTGCATCAAGATAATCCCGATAATATTAGATATCCAGTAACCGATGATTACAGAGGGCATGAATAATTTAGGCTCAAATAAGCTGCAAATGTATCCGAAAAAATAAGCAATTGGTAGATTGAACACCAGATCGTTCCACCAACACAATGGTGAAAGTAAATATCCAATCACTAAAAAAAATCCACCTCTGATTTTTTGCAATACAGTTTTGGGCACATTACCTGTAGGTGTTTGTGGTAACTGTTTTTGACCGATTTTGAGGTTGCTCATGATAATACACTATCCCTAGTATATTACCGTATTTTATTCTCAAAAATAAAAAAAGTCTAGTTTTCAACTACCCCCTACCTGAATCCTTACTTTTTTAGTTTCCGATGTAAGAGCGATCGCTCTCTTGGAAAAAACTTTGCGATTTACACTGGCGATAAGAGGAGTACGTTTTACTAAATTTTCCTTAACACAGTCCTGATTTCTAACAGCGATCGCACAGCAACTCCTGGGTATAACTTTTGTAATATTATTAACCCTGATTAGTAGTTTAATAGTTCCTATTAATAGCATAATTGGAATACAAAATATTAATATAAGTACAATAGTATCTCTTTATTGTCGTATGCGTTTGTGCAATAACTCTGCTTTTTCTAGCAGTTGTTCACCTTGAGTTTCAGCAAGACTTTTAACGTAGTTTAGTTTTATATCCTCCAGCATATCTATCAAGAGAGATTGTATTTCTTGAATATTATGTTTTTTTTGCAACGCTCTTTCTAATGCATCTCTTAAATTTGTGCGTAAACGAGTGGTAATTTCTGTTCCTACGGGATCTTTTAAGGCATAAGTTAGGTTTTTATAGGTAATTTGAAATAACGATTTTGCCAGTTTTTTTGAAAGTTGTAGACGACGCAAACCTGGAAGATGCTGCAAACGCCGATAGCCTGGAAGTTGGTTGAGAGTACTGGCAATGCTGTATTGTACTAGGTCTTCGATATCAGGCTGGACTTGAGGAAGCACATCATGAATACCGATATCGAACAGACGGGTGGCTATAGCAGTCACCTCATTTTTTTCATTGATCTGCACGTATTGTCGGGGTGGTTTTGGATGAAACAACCAGTGAATAAAATCTCCCCGTCGTACCGAAGCTTGCATCTGATCAATAATTAGAATGCCTATCATCTCCGTCATTTCTACCGCAAAGCTGATGACCAAATCGCGTTGAACTTCTACTTTTACAGGTTCAATATTCAACAGACCGACATGATAAAGACGAGCAGATACAGGAATAACTCGCAACCATCGCCAAAAAGGTAAGAGTAATAACAGGTCGTACCAACGTCGCAAAATCACTTCTAGCCAAGTTAATTCAGGATGACGACGACGGATAGTTAGGATACGTGCGAGAAAATCCCAAGTAAAAATGAGCACAAATGGCAGGTCAAGCACCCAGAAATAGTTAAAATGCGTGCCAATTCTGTTAACACCTCGATAGTAGTTGGATTGAATCAACGGGCGAATTTGAGCATTCCAAAACGCTATTTCCTGTCGCCAACCTCTTTGAGTAAGATAAGCCTGACTCCAAAATCTAGTAAAGGCATCACGGGCAAATGTTTCACCTGTCCGTACTCGTATTTCTTGTTTAATAGTTTCTAAGGTGCTGCTTTTGTTCACTCCAGCAAAGGGATTGTCTTCGATGAGTTTTTGACTCAACAAACGTAGCTGTGCAAGTGAAGCTTCAGCTTGAGGTGACTGCAATCCTGTTACCAGAACCTGTGCTTCTAAAGCGTCCACTTGTTTGAGATACTTCTCAGTTTCTGGGTGAGGTTTTATGCCCTGAATTGGGTCATATAATTGGGTGAGGCTGGGGATGTTTTGCAGGTAAAAATCTCGCCCCCATAGGTAGGTAAAGTCAAAAAATACCAGTCCCAGATTAATTAGGGCAAGGATGGCGATTAGGCGTTCTTGCCAAGGATGGCGGCGGTCAAAGTAGGGTCTAAACTTTGCCATTATTGTCTATGTTCACTTTTATAGGGGGAAAGGAGAAGGGGGAAAGGGGAAAGAAATTTAATTTTCCTTTACCCTTTACCCTTTATCCTTTAGAAGGGCTTTGACAGATTAGGTGGCAAGGTTGCTTCATCTAATAGCGGCTTTAACCCTTGAGCAATGCGCTTTGCCATAATCTCATGTCCTTACTGGTTGGGATGAATTTCATCGTAATAAATAGCGAGGATCGTTCAAGTCTGTTAAAACTTCAGGAATTAGATAAGCTTTAGTATCGTTTGCCACTCGTTCATACAGTTTTTCATAATTTTCATCAATGATGATCGCTCATTAGATACAGCTTGTTCGCTTTGGCGATCGATGGGAATCAGAAGAAAAATAAAACGATTGCAGATTCAATTATTCAAACAACCTCGATCTGCGAAACAACCTTCTTCTAGTCTCTCCCCTTCTACGCTTTAATAACTCCTTTGGTGCATGATACTGACTCAGACGTATAACAAAATCCATCTCATCATTAACGGCTCTAAGTGCGATGCGTGACTCAGTAATTAAAAGCACACTAGCGTAGAATAGCAATCCTGCCCCAATCATCCCCAATAAAATAGGTATCCATGTGTACCTGTAAACTTGCTGCTGACCTAAGATTGCAATGATGCCTAGAGCAATACTGGTAGCCACAAAGACACTGAGGGTTAAATAAAGGCAAGCCATGACTCGTTGTAGTAGCCGTGCGCGTCTGGTTGCTCTACTAATCTGATTGAAAACTGTGTTGCGTTCTTCCTCTAGATGCGCTTCATCTGCTTGAGTATGCATTAGTTTCTCGAATTGGTCTGATATTTTCCTTGTCCTTTCAATTACACGGCCTAGCCTTTGGGATGTCGCGAGGATTAATGAGCTACAAGCTGCAATTAGCACTGCTGGTGTAATCATCGCAGAAAGAATCCCTAAAGCCATGGAAAGGTCACTCATGATGCAGGAAATGCCATAGTACTAAGGATGGATTTTTCTGCCTGACTGGAATCGAGGCGGCTGAACTGAACAACAATGGGGACATCTGACTCGATGACGCTAGCGTAGTCCGTATCTAGGAGTATGGCTTCCGGGTCGATTAAATCGTTGAAGCGAATATGCCTGACGCGTCGCGCTTGCACCTTCAGACGGTATGATCCTACAGGTTCTCTATCGGCATGGAAGATTGCGATCTCGACGTTTGCCTCTTGATCTGAGGTATTGAGCAGGCACAGCTCGTCCCGGCTAGTAAATTCCGGCTCATGTCCAGTGCTGCGGAGGGGAATATGTCCCCCAGGAATTGCCCATGTAGTCTTGCCTAATGTCTTCATACTCACCTCTGTATTTACTCGCCTACTAAAAGCTCACGTAAGTATCGAGTAAGAAAGATACCATTAGGATCTAGGCGTTGACGGATTTCTTGGAAACGGTTCCACATTGGATAGAGCGATCGCAAATCTTTTGCCTTGAGTGTATGTTTCTTTCCCCAATGAGGACGTCCATCGTAAGCTTGAAAAATAGATTCAATGTCGGTGAAATACTCCCAGTGGGGAAGAGCAGCATTTTGATGAAGAGTGATAGCAACAATATCGCGTTCATAAGCATTGCTGAGGTAGGCATCGTCTCTTGCTATCGGTCGATAAAGAATCCGCCAGCCAACCATCTGACGATGCTTTTCCTTCACTCGTTGACGCACCTTTTTAAAGCACTCAGGAGCTACTTCAACTGGTAGAGAATACTCCGATTCATCGTAGCGAAGTTCCTGTGGAGTTGGGAGAACTTCACCACTCCAGCCACTCCACTCCTTGTCAAGCCTAGCAAAAGAGAGGTCAGTTGAACCTTGCCCTGGTAGATTCCATATCCTAATTCTTGCCTCGTCCCTACGGGGATACCAGTAGAAGGCGAAATTACGGTTTTCCTCCATTAACCAATCGAGGTTGGCAAGACAATCATCAATGTGCGTACACCATTCTTGTCTGTGAAGCTTATAAGCTGGTAACAGGCGTAGCTTAACTGCGGTAAAAATACCGAGCGTGCCCATCGACACCCGCGCTGCTCGTAGTAATTCCGGGTTTTGCTCCAGCGAGCATTCCACTATTTCCCCTGTGCCAGTGACCATCCGCAGCCCAATAACCTGACCCGATAGATTTGTCAGATGCTTCCCTGCGCCGTGAGTACCCGTTCCAATTGCAGGTGCAATTGCCTGATAATCCACATCGCCAATGTTTTCCATTGCCAGACCTACCTTGAGCAAGGCTTGGCTAATGTCGTGTAATTTCATACCAGCATTGACCGTGGCTGTACCAGCTGTGGCATCGTATGACTCAATGTCCGCGAACTTTTCCAGTGAGACAAGGATATCATCCGTCTTGAAGACCTGGGAGCAGGAGTGACTGGAACCAACCACGCGCAGATTACGTTTGAAGGCTACCGCTTGGCGCACAAGATCTACAAGCATCTCCTCATTTTCCGGCGTTTCGATGCTTTTTGGTGTAAATCGGATGCTTCCAGACCAGTTTATCCATTCTTGTTGCATATTTCGACCTCGTAAAGACTGTTGTGGAGAATGTTAACTACACCTGGTCATGTTCCCTTAGATAAGTAGGGTGGGCAGTGTCTACCTACGATATTTTTTAGCGTTATCAGCCCATGAAACCAACCCACGGAAGCAAAACCACTCCAGCCGTAGGATGGGATATTTTTTGGAACTATAGAGGCGACATTCATAAGCATTTTGCCTCAACTGTATAGTAGTAGGTTAAAAGCTCATGTCCGAATCATCATCTCTCTACTGAAAGAAGTACAAATTGTTACTGCGATGCTATTTGTAACCACCTATACGACATATAAATAAATTCTTAATCGCTCATCTGGGCTAGTTTATGCCCGGTATAAGCCAGCACTTCTTCTGTTTGACCTAAGCCCATGCGACGTGCGATCGTAACTGCTGTTAACGCATAGTTGCCTGTAATCATTTTGACTTGAATGCCCGCTGCTTGACAGGCACGCACGGCAGCGCTCGCCGTGTCTTCAGAAACAATAGGCAAACTCCAAGAGTGGTTGATCTCCAGTTTTGCAGCTGAAGCATTGCGTCATATCATTTCCGCTTGCGTCGGAATTACTCAACATACTATTGCTCCAGGTAGAAGCCTTTGGGGTACGAACGGCAAGTAGATGTCAGGTTCGAGGATGCCCACGAATGAAACCACACCTGTAAATCATACCTGAGACGGAAGTAGGGGTTACTAAAGCAGGGTGTAATTGAACGGATTTCTCCATTAGATTAAACACTGTGATGAAAAAACATAGCTAATTTGCCAATTCAGAAGATGTACGCGATCGCGAATAATCCAGGAGAAAAGGTCGAATGCGTTATGTCCTAGCTCTCACAATGTTAATCTGCATCCTTTTGTCAGGTTGTGAATACTTTATCCCTCATACTAGTGATGCCCTTTCTCAGAGCAAGCAAGTGGAGGAACTTCACAAGCAAACCAAACTCATTGAAAGACAAACAGACGCACTAGAACGTTTATCAAACGCAGCCGAAAAACTTGCTAATCCTCAAAATTGATTAGCGTATTTGTTTTCGACGAGAATCTAGAACTGCATGAGTGGGGAGTAGAGGTCATTCTGGAAAGTCTATTCCTCAAAAAAACTCATAACCAGCTTTCGGATTGCAGTTTTCCAAATCAGTCCAGCCACAATTAATCCCACACTACGAACCAGATTTGCTGTGACTATTTACAGCACCTTGCATGGAAATGAGGTACACCCTCACCTTTAACGGACATCCCTCTCCCAATTTTGGGAGAGGGAAAGAGGGTGAGGGTTTTTAATGAACATGAATTAGCCGGACTCGATATCAAGTAGGCGCTCCGTTACTGAATGAATAAAGTAGTAACAAGCCACCAAGGTAAATAGTTATTACTATTGCGGAATCTACTCCCATCCGATAGATAGTCTGGTTATCTCGCTCTAGTAACCCCCATAGAAAAACACAAGTAAGGACAATAGCCAAGGCACCCATGAACATAGATGGACGATCTATTGCTGCAAAAATAGTTCCCTGGCGATAGAAAATGTCTGCAATAAAGAACAAGGATACAGTAAGAGCGTTGGAACCAAAAATATTAGAAATAGCCAAATCAAAAGCGCCTAAGCGCACAGCACTAATAGTAGTAATCGCCTCTGGCAAAGAAGTAGCAAAGGCGAGTAAAGTTGCTCCTATAAAGCTGCCTCCTAATGCTGTTTGCTCCCCAAGGGTATCTCCTATTTGCGCCAAAATCCATCCTGCGATCAAAACCACAAAGCTGTTAGCAGCAAAATATAAAAAAATTCTTTTGAGCGACAACTGATGTAGTTCTGTCGTTATTTGTTCTGTTACTTCTGCTGCTGGCTGATGGGGTAAAGTTACCGGTTGCCAGTAATCTTGCCTTTCATATCGCTGGATCATATATAGCGAGATTAGGTAGGCACCAAATACAATAACTGACCATAACCCGATTCCGAACAACGATACAAATTCTCCCGCAGCATTTGCAGCTAAGACTAAAGCAAGGAGTGTCACGAGTACTACACCACCTAGCATTAGCACCGGTTGGGGAGCAAAAAAGGTGAGCGCTCCTTTCACCATTACCATATCGATCAAAGCGAGGATGGCCATCTGCATCCCTATTTCTCCCAAGATATTATTGGCAGCTAAGGGAGCATTACCGATCGCCGATGCTGTTGTTGTAGTTGCGATTTCCGGCAATGATGCAGCCCCACCTAATAACAGCGCCCCAATAAAAGCTCGTCCCCAACCAGTGCGATCGGCGATAGTATCGGCGTAGATTGATAAGCGCGCACCCGTGAAACAAACAGCACCACCCGCCACCGCAAAGATAACTAAGTTCATCCAGATGGGGTAATTGGCAAAATTTAACATCACGCTAAATCCCGAATTGCTGTTAATACCTGCTCTACTTCTTGGGGAGTGTTATACACCCCCGGTGTCAAACGGGCATGGGAAGGGGCATACGGTGTATCACTGGCGATAATATTGCGCTGCCGCAGTTGGCGTACCACCTGCACTGGGCTAAAATGGTTGACATCAAAACAGATTATACCGGAGAAAAGATTTTTAGACATTGGCGTATAAAGGGTTACATTAGACATGTTTGCCAGACCTTCCTTAAGTTGTCGGCTAAGACTATGGATGCGCTTTTGCACTCTTGATTTGCCAAGTTGTTGGTGAAATCTAAAAGCTTCTGCCTGCGCCCACTGATGCTCAAAGGGTTTAAATCCCCCTGGTGTCATTCTGCCTCCCCAGTCACCAGTACGTGTGAAAGTAGGAATCGTGGGTGAAACAGCTGCTTGGGATCTGGGATTACCCCAAATGACCCCGGTACCACGGGGCGCAAACAGCCATTTGTGAGTTCCTGCGGTGAAGAAATCACAGTTCAAATCACTCATCGTTGCATCTTCTACGCCTAAACCATGCACCCCATCGACAAACAAAAGTACGCGATCGCTTTGACTGCGATTGGCGTTAATTTCTGCTAATCTGTCGGAAATTCTACGTATGGGAACCTTTAAGCCAGTACTGGAATGTACCCACGTTGCAGTAATTAAACGAGTTTGTGGGCGAACGGCATCAATTAATATATCGACAATTTCATCTTCTGACACCTTTTGAATATTTTGGTAGAGTGGAATTTCTCGCACCGTAGCTTCTGTACGCGCTGCTTTGTAGCGCAATGATTCGTGGGTGGAGTAGTAGTCAAATTCAGTGGTCAGCATCTCTTGATTTTCACGGATTTGCAAACCGTTGATTACTAGTGCAGTTCCCATCGTGGTGCTGTCGGTAAGTGCAATATCGCTCGATTGTGCGCCCATATAGTTTGCTGCTGCGTCCCTTACCTCCTGTGTGAGTTGGGAATTGTTCTGTTGTAGATACAGCGCTGGATTTGCATTTAACCCGCGTTGGTGTTTTTCTATTACCTCTTGAACTGGTGTTGGGTGTGAAGTCAGCTTCCCAGTACTAACTTTTGTGATGAAACTTGTACTTTTTGACCGTTGCGAAGGATAGTTGCGTTGGTTTGAACAGAGGAAGCTAAGGCCGCGATCGCGCTTTCAGCTTTAGTAAAAAAGCATTGTTGTGAGCATACTAGAAGCGAAACCCTAGTAAATTCCAGTAGTTCAAAAACGGAATAAACATTGGTGCAGCTAGCGTGAAGATAGAATAAAGAAAGGGAATTTTGCAGAAGTCTATTTTAAATGAAAGGTGGCACAATTGCCAAAAGAATAGAGTTAATAATTGTTAAGGCAAGAGAACCTAGAGTAGCACTCCAAAAGCCATGTCGTAAGCGAAAACCATTTACTAAACGAGCGGCTAAACTAAAGATAATCGAATTTAAAACAAAGAAGAATAATCCCAGCGTCAGGATGATGAATGGAAATGTAAAAAAGATCAAAATGGGAAGTAAAATAGCATTTAAAATTCCAAATACAGCCGCAGCGATCGCCGCTTTTTTAAAACTATCTATTTCAATTCCCAAAGCTGGAATTCTGGAAATAATCAAAAAGCTGATGGTAGTAACTAACCAAGTAATTAGGATGCCAATCATGAATTATCCCTCTCTAGGTTTTTTGGATGGATAAAATAGTTATTAATGCTGAATCTTTAACTTGTAATACCAATTCAAAAAATGTTCAAGGGCAGATCAGCCCACTCGCCTTATCGGGCATCCTAAGCACTTGCGCTTAGGGTTAGGGAGAGATTTTATCGATGTGTCGCATTCTTCTTTCAAAAAGTATAACTTCAGTGCAGATCGCCCTACTAATCAATTGTTTATTACTTGATATTTTGCTAACTTTAGTGTTACCAGCAAATGTGACCAGAAAGTGACTGTCCACAGGATAAGCTCTGCAAGTTGTTTTATAGTTAGAGGATGTTTTAAAAGGGTGTTTTGATGTCATGCTGTAGGCGTAGCCTTCAGTGCAGGGTACGTAGCAAAGCGGAGTGTAGACGCATAGCGGCTTCCCGTAAGGGTAGCATCTGAGTATGTCGTCAAAAACCTAGATTCTACTCTGCGAGAAGCCCTCCGGGTACTCTGCGAGAAGCCGCGCTGCGCGCGTCTACGTCGGAACCCCCTATAAGTGCGCGCTGACTCACCGCTGCGCGTCTACGTTCCGCTAGCGCTCCACTCAGAATGACAAATTATACCTTCCTCGACTTTACAAACATCCTCTTAGAGCCGATTTCCTAGGGCGCAATTTGGGATGAATTTCAGTAGGGCGATCGCTACTTTATCAGTGGCTTCAAACTTTCATCACAGATTCTTCTACAATCCAAGGCTGCCAAGTTTGCTGCTTAACTTCAACATCACCTGCTTTCACCGAAGCATCCCATTTTGTACTTTCTCCATCCCGCCAGAACCGCAGATCAACCACCGCCTTACCAACTTCCACACGTTGCAGCGTCAATTCTGGCAACCATTCAGGTAAATAGGGGTCTACGTGCAGGCAATGATTCGGGGCATCCGCTTGCAAACCGAGCATTGCTTGTAAAATCTGAAACACACATGCTGCTGCCCATGCTTGAGGTACGTTTGCCTCTATGTACGGTACAGGGAAGCTTCCCGGCTCTTTTTCAACTCCTGCGTAAAGCTCTGGCAGGCGATAATTGCTAAAAAAGCTACCAGCCTCGAAAATTCCTAAAGCGACATCAGCTACTTCTTTAGAAAAACCGTAGCGTTTCAATCCCAAGGCAATGATACTGTTATCGTGAGGCCAAACCGAGCCAAGATGGTAAGAAAACGGATTGTATGCGGAATTTTGTGTAGATAAAGTGCGAATACCCCAACCTGTCCACATATCTGGTGCAAACAAGCGCTTAACTACACGTTCAGCACGTTTTGGGCTAATCATACCGCTCCACAAACAGTGACCGGGATTAGAAGATACAGTTTTGACTGGTTTTTTATCGGGGTCGAGGGTAAAAGCATAAAAACCGATATCATCACACCAAAAGCTTTCTTCAAATGACTGATGCAGTTTTGCAGCTTTAGTGCGTAACTCACCAGAAAATTCCCTTTCTCCCAATACATCAAATACTTCTGCCATCCGCATCCAGGCATCAAATACATAACCCTGCAACTCACACAAAGCCTTGGGTGCTTTCACCTGAGTTCCATCTGGGTAGACAATGGCATCACCAGAATCTTTCCAACCTTGGTTGTCGATTCCGTAACCCGAATTGCTGCGAATTTGGTACTCTTGAAAACCATCGCCGTCAAAATCGCCATATTTATCAATCCACTCTAAGCAGCGCAAAGCAACATCTCGCTGTTCGTGCAGTAGCGAAGTATCTCCCAGCCATTTCCAAGCTTCATGTAACAGAATTAAATACAATGGTGTGGCATCAGCAGTTCCATAGTAAGGTGTGTGGGGAATTTGCCCTAAACGTGCCAACTCTCCAGTACGAATTTCATGTAAAATCTTGCCTGGTTGAGCATCGCGCCAATCATCCAACTCAGTAGCTTGCAATTGACCCAGTTTCTTGAGAGTTCCGAGTGCAAAGCCTGCATGAGTTATCATATTTTGCAAGCTAACTATTATACTGTCCCGACCGAAAACCGTTACGAACTTAGGAACACCAGCCGCAGGTATCCATACATCGGGTGCGAGGTCATAATCATAAAGTCGCAACGCACCGATATCTTCCACAGACTGACGGTAGAGTAAGTTCAAATGCTCATTTGGACTCTTAAGTTCGGTAACGCTATCAACCCACTGACAATGTAACCGTTCAATTTCTGTGTTAATAACATTCCTATCAACGGCTGTTTTGTAGGAGAAATCTACTGTAGAGCGTACGCGGCCATTGTCAACTAAGATGTAATTGCAACTAGCCTGCCAGCTTTCTCCTGGTTCTAATTTGACTTCAAAAGTGATGCGACCGTTGGCAGAATGAGGAGTGGATGTACAGTTACTAATTTGATAAATTAAGCAACGATAAAAATCATCATTAGTATAGCTGGTGCTTAACTCTTTTTTCTCTTTATCCCATCTAGTTTCAATACGTCCTCGTCGTACAAATTGCCGTGTCTCCACTTCAAAAATATCGGCAAAATCTGAGCGCATGGCAATTTCTAAATTGAAGCTAACTGGTTCAATACCATAATTGGTTAAATCCAATTCTTCATGGATTCCTTCCTCAACAGTTCTACTAATAATAAGTGACACAGAACCTTCAGGAACTTTGCCGTTTCTACTGGTAAATTCAGGATTGGTCAGGTAAACCCGTGCAGCGTAATAGGTGGTTGTGGTAGAACTCAGACGAGTCCAAGCGTAACCGTCAATATAGCAGGCATAGTAACTCAAATAACGAGTATCTTCGGAAAAAATACCTTGATGACCATCATGGTGAATATTTCCATTTAAATCAGTCACCATAAAGGTACTGCCATGATTAATTGTTAAAATCGGAGAACCAACACTGATTCGCATAGCTTACTCCTGAAAATTTGTTTAAATAAATAATGAAATTGTTATTATGCCTTATAAGTTAAGAGCAACTATGTAAGTTTGCTGAGCTAAAGTTTAAAGAAGAGATAACACCAGTTTTATGTGAAATAAATATTGTCGAATTTCAATTTATATCGGCTGGTTCATACTTGTTGAAATACTTAAGAACAGCAAATTTTCGGACATAAAACGCATGAGAGAATTGCGACCGGAAGCGAACAAATTGGATTTTAAAAGCATGAGTTTTGCGAGACGACGTGACTCAGCCTGAATAGCATCAACACGGTTACGTCGGCGTTTGATAAACAAGTCGATCGCATTAGGAACGTACTTTGAGGTAGCGCGCGAAAGTTCGTCATAAAGGTCAGCAGCAGATTCCATTGCCATAGACGCGCCAACACCAGCAGTGGGTAGAAAGGTTGCTGAGGCGTCATCGAAGAAGGGAATAGGGAACGGGGAATAGGGAACAGTTTCCTGTTCAGAGTTCCCCATCGGGCTCTAAAACCCCATCAATTATTACGTTGCAATTTGAGTGTTGAGGTCGCGCATCCCCATCCCAAACGCTTCTGTTCCCTGTTGCCTTTTAATTTTCTAATCCTGATTTGAACTAATGCATGGGCAGGCAAACAGCAGCTTTGTACGTCTGAGTACGCCTCAATAAAGCTTGTTGGCAAATACAAGCAAGAAAAAAGATGTGTCAGGGGGAAGGCGTTGGAGTCGCAGGAGGTGGAGTATCTGCTGGTGGAGTCGCAGGCTCACAGGCTCCAATAAGTATAGTTAGTCCCAAAATTGAAGCTAGAAAAAGGAATTTTCTATTCATAACTTCTCCTTTGAAGGTTTAAGTGAAAAACCAGGCAATGATTACTTGAGAATTGCAAAAGAAGCTGTTTGAAGGTTTGCTCTATCGTGAGTGATTTCAGAATGCTTTACATCCACCGATGGTTGTACACACTTAATTGTCAATTCCATAGTTGCAACTTCTCCAATTGCACCCTCAAAATTCCATACCAAATAAATCCAAGAAATAGAGAATTGCCAAGCCTGTAAAGAAAATCCCGACAGAATCATGTTTCGATATTCTTCGTTTGGATAAAATAAGGAGACACTTTTCTGTCGGTTAGGGATTTCCAAGAAATAAATTATCCTGGACTGTGGAGTGCGCCCTTATCAAGTGGCAGGCGAGACGCCTGCCTCCACAAGAGATTTTTGGATACTTTTTTATTTGGAAGTCCCTTATCTTCCGTAGGTGCGCCATATTCAATTGACACCTTCATGAGGCTAAACACAAGTGAGTGACACAGCTTGTTACCTAGAAGTATCAAGGAAGTATCAAGAAGAAAAAAGATGTGTTAGGGAGTAGTTGCTGGTGGTGTAGTCTCATCTTGTGGATCTGTTGGTGTTGGAGTGGTTGCTGGTGGTGTCTCATATTGTGGAACTGCTGGTGTTGGAGTAGTTGCTGGCGGAGTCTCATCTTGTGGAACTGCTGGTGTTGGAGTAGTTGCTGGTGTAGTCTCATCTTGTGGAACTGCTGGTGCTGGAGTAGTTGCTGGTGGTGCAGTTGTTGGGGTTTCTGCAGCAGGTTCACAGGCTGCTATAAGTATGTTCAGTCCAACTGCTGAAGCTAGAAAAATCAATTTTTTTGTGTTCATAACTCCTATGAATGAAAATCAAAGTGACAAACAAGGCAATGACTTCTTGAGGATGAGCAAAGAAGCTGTTTCAAGAATTGCTTTATCCTGAGTGATTTCAAAATGCTTTACATCCATCCATAGTTGAAACTTCTCCAATTACACCCTCAAAATTCCATACCAAACAAATCCAAGAAATAGAGAATCGCAGGTAGGTGCGATCGCTGTTGTTACTTATCTGCTCAAAGATACGGAATGCATTTCATCTACACTCTCAAAGAGATTGATTTTTTGCAGATATGCCCAAAGCTTGGAGACATCAGCAGGCTGGGTACGATAACCGATATAGCCATCTGGGCGAATCAGATAAAGGCACTCGCCTGTGGCACTGTAGCGATGATGACACTTGCCTTGAGGGTCAAGTAGTATTGATTTGAACCACTCTAACTCCTCTGGTATTAGGGAATTCAACAGCACGATATGCACGTCTATGCGATCGCGAAATTTTTCCTCAACTTCTTGAGCTATCTGGCTCAATTTGGCACAATTCACCTTTTGTGCAACTTTGCCGCCAAACAATAAAAGGTTGTGTTTCAAATCAGACAATACTTGGAATAAACGTTTTGCACCATCTACTGTCTCAATCATGACATCGGGGGCGCGATCGCCAGCTTTCGGTTGAGTACGAAAATCCCACCAATCTCTTAGACTTGGTTCGTTTGGGTGCAAATGTATCGGCAATGGGTGGTTTTCTTGGACAATGGGACTATTCCGATAATTCACATTCAGCTCGGACACGGTATTACGGATGCGTTGTTGGACACTCTCAAAGCTGGTAGCAAATTTAGCAATACGATCGCGTGCTTGCGTGAAAATCGGGTTGCGTACAGTTATTGCTCGTGTAGCCAATCCTGTAGCAGCTAGTAAAGATTTCGAGATTGGTTCGCGTTCCGCCTGATATGAGTCGAGTAACTCTGCTCTTGCCTGGTTTTGGATAACTAAAGCTAGCTTCCAAGCCAGATTATAGGCATCTTGCAGACCCGTATTCATTCCCTGACCACCAACTGGACTGTGGGAAGATAAAGCATCACCCGCAACAAAGACACGACCTGCTCGACACTTGCCAACCATCCGCTGACGAATGCGGAAGGTGCTTGTCCACAACGGGTTAGTCAATTGGGTTTCGAGACGCGATCGCTCATGAGCGAGTTGCTCAAACACTTTCAAATCCGGGTCTTCAGGTAGCGATCTATCGGGTGGTAAGTCCGCAATAACTCGCCAATAGTTCTCCTCTGGTAGTGGAAAAACTGCAAACACGCCATCAGAATTAAGAAATATGTGAACCTCGTTGGGTGATAGACTCCAATTAGTCTCCGCATCGGCTAAGATAAACAAGCCTGGAATATTAGCGCCTTCATCCACTAGACCAGCTTCCTGACGGATAGTACTACGCGCGCCGTCACAACCAATCAACCAAGACGCTCTACAATGTTCCTCTCGTCCATCAGGATGGCAGAGTGTAGCAGTAACACCATCAGCATCTTGCTTAAGACCAGTGAAGGTGACAGACCGCTCAATTTTGACGCCGAGGTTTTCAACCAATCGTCCCAGAATGTCTTCTGTCTGAGACTGTGGTAGACACAGAACTAACGGCAAGAAAGAATCGAGCCGATCTAAGGGTAAGTTAACAATGCGTTTGCGATCGGCATAAAAATTAAATTGGTTCAGCTTGCGACCGCGTTTCATTGCTTCTTCAGCTATACCCAAGTGGTCAAAGATTTCTAAGGTACGAGCAAAAACTGCTATTGCTTTACTCGTTTTGGAGGGTTCCGGGTTTTTATCAACTAGACGCGGCTTGATGCCATACCTAGCTAATTGTGCAGCTAATAGTAAGCCTGTCGGTCCAGCTCCCACGATTAGTATATCAACCGACATCAGTACCTCCTGATTCATATCGCGTTCTTCTTAACTGCGATCGCCTTGGTTTTGCCACAACGGTTGCGAATCCTAGCATCCGCATCACACCACCTACACTCTCATCAACGCGAGTTTGCGTATCAGGACTACTAAGATTGCGTAAGCCATGTAAATCTAAGAAGCTAAATCCCACTTTGGAGAAGAAGGGAATGAGGCAGAACAGAAACGTATCCACAGTTTGATCGAAAACTCTAAAACCTGAAGGGCCGAGAATCCACACAATTGGATAGCAAATCCACAGCACTGTGAAATAGGTAGCAATTCTGTTATAGAAACTACTGAGAGCTGAGTCTTGACTGCTAGCCTTGGCACGCAACGGCCCCCAAATTCCTCCCAAAATGACTAAAAAAGCAACGACACCGTTGATGTACCACAAGTATCTCACCCAAGGTACGACGGAGAGATCGGCAACTAAACCACAGACGACGACAATGACTTGGGTAGCCATTAAGGAGGCAATCAGCGTCCAGTCTTTTTTATGGTGACGATGCATTGCTGTCCAAGACAAGGCTAATAGCAACAACGGCGTGGTAACAACCCAGTCTATGTAGCGAGCAAAATGAGTGATCTGTCCCGCAACTGGAATCTTTCCCTGCTCTAAAACCACACCTGGTAAAACCATTGACAAATAAGCTAGTCCTGACCAAATCGGGATAAAGGCGGCAACTAAATACTCGTATCTGGGGACACCGCGAGGATTTCTACCTAGCAAGATAAAGTGGATCGCACCGATCGCCATACCTGCAACGTAAAGCCAATGCCAAAAATCCTGCCAATCCATAAAGTACCTCTAAGTAAAATTCCTTAAAATCAAGGAATATAAATTCCTGATAGTGAGAAATCAAGGGCTGAGTTTTTCATGTTTATTTTGTTCCAGCTAGCAAAAAACTAAAGAATATTGTTTCTTTGAACTTCCATCAGCAGAGAGAATTCCAGTAGAAAACAGTTTGTGCTTTGAGTTACACAGGATTGCAATTCATTTATTTCTAGCATTGAGAACAAATGTGATTAAAAAGTGACTGCAAAAAAATTTCTACAGGTGAGAAATTAAGAGAAGTTAAGTAGCTGGAAATTGTGCCTTTGCCGAAATCACCAGCGAAAACCTTAACTGAACTGTATTGCTCTAAAATCGGGGAGTGGATGTGTGAAAACGCCCAAACAATTCAGCCAAATGCTGTTGGTGTGGCACTGAAGTGTCAAAATTCCCAAAAAAAAGCGCCAGCAGTTGCTGGGCTATCAAAACTATAGTTGACAGTATTACATGATACTCTCCCCTAAAAAGAAGTAGTTGCCAAATTGCCGGATAGAGGGGCGATTTTACACCAATTTCTAATCTTGACTTTCTTTAGGGACACACCACTGACCGACTGAATCAATTTTTGCCTGCTGTATTAATTCTGAAACTTGCAGTTGATTACATTTGTAATTGTCTGCTAATAATTGCGTAGCTTGATTTATTGCATCATTCGCAGATACGCCAAAAGTCATAATTTCTTCATCTTTATTACCTGTTATTTTCTCAATTGGAACAATACAAACGTATTGCGGTTCATTCGGTCTGATTTCTTGCACCATTGCTTGCCTCTTTTTATGTTGCATGCCATCTTAACTACGTTGGTAGGAACGCTCAAAATGAGTTTTGAATTTTTCCACTACACCTGCTAAAGCCGCTGTTGACAAAAAAGCCAACACAGCCATTAGTTTGTGACTGAAAGAGCTACTATCTATCACAATTGCCAAACCTGCTATGCCAATCGCCATACTTACCAATGTTTGTTTCAGCCTCATTGTTACCTGATAAGCTCTCTGACAAGAACTACAGTTCTGGGTGTGCCGTGAAAATCGGTCTGCCAGCATCGGCTGATTTGTCCTTGTGCCCACGCTTGCAGGTTTGATGGTGGAATAGCCTTCGTAAAACGGTAAGGTAAAACCAAATTTGTCAAGCCACTTGCGGTACTCAATCACTAGTGGATCGCAGGTTTTGAGAGGCAAGTATATTTCTTTGAGGCTTCGTCCCAACCGCTCGATCTGTTGCTCTACTCCTACAATGATTGGTAAATCCTGCTCCAATATTTTGTTCTGATTCAAGTGTTCGAGCCATCGAGGTTTTAGTTTGATTGCCCAAGTGAAAAAGTTGCTGTATATTCTGGCTAGAAGACGACAACGACCCTTGCCCAGAGGGAGCGAATAAAAAGCTTGCCCAACACACCTATCTTGCTCTTTAAACTCAATTTTGTGATGAACTAAGTTTGGAGCAACGAAATCAATGTATCTCCACATCTCATTAGGGTTACGAGTTCGCCGCCACCTTCCTCTAATTTTCTGTGCTGAACTCTCGATGATTTCCATATCCAGTGGTTGGGCGTCTTTGCGATCGCCTAGACGGCTACCGTGATGGCTGATAGGGGCGTGAGCCGGATCTATGAAGTTCTCTACTAAATATGTTTGGTCGTAAGGTAGATCTACCATACAGTCTAGGTGTACGAATTCCGGCTTGTCCAATGCTGCGATCGTTGGGATACGCTCTACATCAGCTGCTTCTGCTTCACCAGGCCACACCCAAACAATGCCTTGCCGTTCTATCACCTTCAAGGATGGCACGCGAGCTTTTGCTGGAATTTTGGCATCTGCTGGCAACTGGGGAATGTGCAAACATTTACCATCACTGCCAAACTGCCAACCGTGATACAAGCACTCTATCTTACCGTCAATAACCCTGCCATCAGAAAGTTTGGCGGCGCGGTGACAGCAACAATCCGCCAAACACGCAAGGTTTCCATGCTCGTCTTTGAACAATACAAATGCTTCATCGTACAAAGAAAAACTATATGGACGGTCTGCTGGCAGATCTTGAATAAAGGTTACAGGATACCAAAAGTTTCTCCAATTAAACTTTTGATCAACCTCAGCCATCTCTGCGGTAGTATTTTTTGGAACTTCCTGTTTTTCTAAATTAATATCTAGTTTCATAACATACCCCCATCGCCCTACTCTCACTGGGCAAAGTTAGGAATCTTCAAATAAGCGATCGCCCCGATGCAATCGCTCAGCCATTTGATAAGTTTGTCCTTGCGATCGCATGGTTGGTGCATGGGCTGCCAAATACCGCACTGCTGCAATCAATACCTGTATTCCTGCTGTTGTATTGCGCAGCAAATTATACTGGCGAAATGCGGCTTCGATTTCTTGAATAACATGAAAGCTACGGTCTTCTCGCAATAGCAATTTACCCACTACTGCTAAAAGTCGGTCAGGATTTCCACCACTGTACAGGTAACGGGCGACTAATGCACCTGCTTCATTCACCTGTTGCTGCCGATTCAGCAATTCTGGGAGTTCATCCAGCAAAGTTTCTGGGTTGTCTACGGTCTGATTTGCTTCTGGTAAACGTGCTGGTGGCACATTCAAAAAGCGGTTGAGATACACGCTCATGGCTGCGTCGAAGACTCCCCGCAATAACGACACACAAGCAACTCGCCGCAATCCTTGATGAACGGCATTGGCAAAGGTAAAAGAATGATGTGCCGTATCCCAATCCCCAAAGTCGTTGTTGGTGTGGAAGCGAGCAATTCGCAACGCTGCTGCATAAGCAACAACACCTGCTAATTCTTCCTCACTGCAACCAGATCGCAGTGCTTCTAACAGAGAATCTGCGATCGCTTGGGCATCCTCACCTAATAGTACTAATACTAATTTCTCACGACCAGACCACGTTCCTCGCCGATTTCGTCCTGACTCTAACGCTGCTGGCAACTCCGCAAAAGCACGATCCAAAATTGCAACCAAATCTACCGGATAACGCCAGGAATTTGACTCTTCCATACGTTCAGCGCTGGCATATTCAGCAACTAAGCTCGTCAGAACTGATTCTGCATTCTGCCAACCCGTAGCATCAAGAGCTTCCAGGGCTTTATTGGTAAAATCGATCGCATGACCAACATCAATGTAGCGATGATCTGTTGCAGCGGTAAACAACATCTCGGCAATTTGTTTTTGATCGGCACCTCCACGCACTGCTGACACCAAACACCGTTCTGCACCTTCTGCATCTCGCACTTCAATAAACTGGCGGAACCATCTTTTCAAGGTGTCTATGTCTGGTGTAGATGTCGGCAGTGGGTGAACTTCAAAACGTGGTGGTTGACCTGTACAATCACGCGCCACAGCCGCAAGACCGTGATAAAGGGCGCGGGGTCGGTCTTCCGGGTCAAGGTAGGGCAATAGATTCATCATACAAGTGTGCATAGTCAAACCTGCTCCCCAGCCTGCTTTCCGGTAACGTACCCCAAAATCAAGCCCGATGCGGAATGGGTCTGTTGGTTCGACACCTGCATCCAACAGGGCAATCACCGACTTGGCAATGACTAAGGAGATACCCTGTTCTAAACCATCTTGGAGACGCTGGTGCTGATGAGTCTGCGGATCTGCATGAGGTGCCAGATCCACCCATACCTCACCATCGCGAATCTCTACAGGGAAAGCACGTACATCATCGGCCCAAGCATCAAAAGTACCGCCACTAGCAAGGTCAAAACGGGCATGATGCCAGTGACAAGTCAAAATACAGTCTTTAACCGTGCCTCGGTGTAAAGGAAAGCCCATATGGGGGCAACGGTTATCAATCGCATAAATTTTTTCACCCTGGCTGAAAAGAGCGATCGCCTGTCCTTCAGTGTAAATAACTTGACAACCAGCAGCTTTTACGTCGGTAACTTGAGCAACGCGCACATAATGTTGAGTATTAGTGGTTGCTTCCAAAGCTTGAGCCATGTTGCACCTCCTCCTTTGATTGGGCATCTTGATACTCCTTTCAAAAACGCAAGTTCTGGAGTTCTCCAGCTTTGAGCTTTTGGAATTGTAAGAGTGTATCGGGAAGGTTAGGAAACGTAGCCCGGTTGGTCATCCTGCTAATGTCGTGCGGTTTGAATGTGCGAGCGTAGATCCTGGGGGTGAAAGTTCTAAAAGCTGGGCAACTTGAGGAACCGTAAGATCCGGGAAACCGCGCGGGTTGATGATGGTCAGAGCTTGTAGGTTTGTGAGAATATGTTAGTTCATCGTGACTGTAGTGTTGCTGTGGTATTTGGCCGATTTGGGTTTAAACGTTGTTCCTGATTGTGGCGGATGAGGTTGTTCAGTGTGTGGCGATTTTGCCCGCTTGATTCGATAGGTTGCTCGTCGTTCGATTCGTGAGGGCTTTGGAGGCTGCTGCTTAGTTCTGTGTGGTTGGCTGGGTGGTGCGAGTGTGAGTGTTAGTCATGTGTCACGGATTTTTGAGGTAGCTTTGAGTTTAGCGTACGTGAGCGTGTTTTGGGATGTTGCGTGTATTTTGCGGGTAGGTGGCGTTTCTCACGTGGCTCTGTGTCCGATTGCGTGGTGGCGTAGCGGATAGGTGGTTGGTTCTGTGCTGCCCTGTGCCGTCGATGGGGTGGTATTGATTGTCAGTTGATCGACGTTCTGCCTCGATGTTTGTGGTTGGACGGCGCACAGCAATTGCTTCGGCCAGGTTATCACGTCCGCACAGGCGCACACGCTACTCTCGCGCCCTACGTCAAGGGGTACAAACGCTGTAACTGTCTCTGCTTGTGCTACTTGGTACTGTAAACGTTGTATTTGTTGAGAGTGCGCTCGTTCCACTGTTCATGTAGCTGCTTTGGGTTTTGCACGCTTTGTGATAACATCTAGCTTCCTACAAGTGTGAGCAAAAGCGGGATATCCACGGATCTGCTTTATTTGCAGTACATTCATTCTAACAGGACCGAACTGATCGCTGTCGAAGGAGTTACAAATATACGGGGTTGCGCCTTTGTACTGGACAACCATCTTGTGGACATTCACACAGTACAGTAAACTATCCCATGCAGTAATGCTGCACCAGGGGCGAGGGATACAGCGTTTATTATCCTTCAGCTTTACTCAGATGTTTCCATAAGCGGTGCCTGATTACGCTCGTAGGTTTGCAATGTGATGTATGGTCGTACGTCATTGACTCGGATTTTCCATTCGGCCATTGGCAATTGCTTTTGTTGTGGCTGATTTGAAACCAAACCACGTTTGAGAGTACGTGTACGTCCATATACAAATGCACCAGCGTAGGCAGGATTTTTCAGAATTGAGATGATACTTGCCACGCTAGGCTTGCGCCAGAAAATATCACCAAAGCGATTTCTCCGTGGAAGCAACAGCCCTTCACTGTTGAACGTCTGCAACACTTTGGAAGCTGACTTACGTTGCCCAAAAATCTCAAACACTAAGTTAATTCGGTTAATCACCTCACGATTTGGGTCTTTCTGCACCACTCCCCATTCATCACGAACCCAAACCCACAGGTAAGGTGAGTGCCAGTTCACCACGCCTGGCTTTGCTAAGAATCCCAGCACTTAAGCGGGAACGAATCGTATGCAACTCTACTTCGGAAATTTGTCCTTTGAGTCCCAACAATAATCGACACATTGGCACTACTTGGATCATAAACCCCATCTCTGTCAGCAATCAAACAACCTCTGTAACCACACAAGTCCAGCAAGGGATACCAATCTGAGCAATTACGTGACAGGCGAGTAACATCATAAGAGAGGATAATCCCTACTAATCCTAAAGTTACCTGGGCTAACAGTTCTTTAAAGCCTGGTCGCTGTTCTGCGCTGGCGGCGGTAATACCTAGATCAGTGTCAATTACCTCAATGTTATTATCCGACCAGCCCAGTTCTATAGCTCGCTGACGCAGAGCGTATTGCAGACGCAAACTCTCCTGATTGCTGATTAATTGATGTGGGGTAGACTGACGAATGTAGATTATCGCTTTGCGGGTTCAGGTGTTGGAGTGTTACTAGCTCTGAGGTACTCATAAATTACCTCCTGGAAGACGGTTTGTAGTTCGTCTGTGATTACTTCTTGGAGTGCTGGGGTGAGGCGTTCCCAGATCTCACGGGGTGGGATTGACATAAAACCTCACATTGTTTGGCTAACGTGACTAACTCAGTCACACTCTCTAATGTGAGCTTAGTACGTAAATACTGTTTTGGGAGAGCTAATTGGGTTGCTGATAAAGGAATGCGTAAGCGCATATGACCTCGATAGGCTACTACCGCATGACCCTCACCACTTGGCGGGGTTGATATGGATATCACTGCAAACCTTCGCCCAAATAGTGGGTGCATCACATCAGTTACTTCTATGTCAGTTAAGTTTGCTGATGGGTTCTTGAGATGGGCATTAAGTAATGGTTTCGTTGGAAGATGGCAAGTCCTTTCTTTCACTCTAGCTACTGGGATTTGGACTGGAGGGAGTTCGTATCAATAAATAACAGGGAGTGGGGGAGTGGGAGAGGGGGAGATGGGGGAAGTAAGTAGTAAACAATCAATTACTAACCACTAACCACTAACCACTAACCACTAACCACTAACCAATACATTAAGAATCTTCACAATTTTGATAACGCGATCGCTTTTCTATAGGAGAATAAAAAATACTATCAAAAAATAACTTTGGTAAATTTTTTAAGCAACAAAACGCGTAAAAACCCTGGCATTCGCAGTTGATGCATTCAGTTCTTTAAATATTGATAAGTTAGTCTTTAGAAATGAGCAAATGATTGCTCTTAATATCTTTTTCTGAGATTAACTTAGAAAATTGCGTGTCTGGTGAAGCGCAATAAAATCGGAGGGATAAATATGGCAATCCGCAATAATAATTCCGACACTAATTTGTGGCAAAAAATACAACAAGATTCCGTTAGTTGGGGAGCTTTAATACTTTGGGTTAGTGGGTTGTTAGTGATGTTAGCTTTGGTTACAATGTTTGCTTACGCTTAACTTTAGAAAGGTTCAAGTTTCTGTTCTTTTGTGTGATGAACCTAAAATAGGGCGTCGCCGTCTTTAAAAACATAAACTAGAGATATGTGAACAGATAACAGCTTAAAACTTACGTAAGACTGTGAATTAACTCTCGGTCGGTAATGGGTATTAGGGACTGAGGACTGGAAGGGACAGGGGAAGAACTATAACAAGGCTCTTTCCCAATCACCAATCACCAATCACCAATCACCAATCACCAATCACCAATCACCAATTCCATCTGTGGTCGATTTCTAAAACCTGATTTTTGTCATAGCTTTAATTCACATCAGGCATAACTTATGAACATCAAAATTTTAGCCACAGTCTTAGTATTAGCTACCAGTAGCTTAGCTGTTTCTGTAAAAGCGCAAGAACCTGATACTGAAGTACCAGCAAAGTCATCAAATCAAGTTCTCAATGCCTGTGTTCAAAACCAAGCAGAGACTTTGCCAAACCCCTTTAGCGACGTGCCATCCAATCACTGGGCTTTTAAAGCAGTAATGACAATGCATTATTGCGGGGCATTTCGCCAAGCTACTCCACCTGCTTTATTTCAACAGTTGCAACCAAGTGAAAACCAACAGCAACCTCTGCCGAGACAACAATCTCAATAAACAGTGCTTAATAGTTACTAGGTGATGGGTATTAGTTAGTCGGCGAGAATAAATCAAAAAGTCCTTATTGGAGCGAGTTCACCGTGATGTAACTGGGATTACCGAGCATCATCGTGATTTGTTTAGCGCATTTTTGAGTAGATACGTTAATCAGGATAAGTTGTCATTGCAGGACGCTTTTAATGAGTATCCAGGGGCGGAACCGCTCTTATTGGAGGCATGGCGACGTCATTTAACTCGCAAGCAAGTAGGCGCGTCTGAAAGCAGGATGTCTGATTCACCCGATAAGCGAGTCTCCAATCAGCCAATAACCTCTAGTCAGATAGCCAATAAGGGCGAAAAGCTAGACGGGGATGTGGCGTGAATCCCCGCACCTTCACGTCGGGGAGGGTTCAATACAAACCTTTCATTAATTACGCCGTCCTACTTTGAGGTTGTCACAAACAAGTTTGACTTTTTTTATTCAGATAAATAATAACCCGTTGTCTTTTTAATGTGGTTCACAACTTTCTCATAGGACTCTGGGTTACTTACTGGGTTGATAATGATGGGAATAATGCCGTCTGGCAACCAAAAAGTTATCCTGCCATTCGGCGGTTCAAAACAAAAGGAACTGATGCAGTTGAGATTAATTACGTATTCATTTCTCTCGTAATATATTTTTACCCAGTAGTTATTTTCTAATCCAGCTTCCGTAACATTTTCTATATACTCCAGAATTTTTTGGTAGTCTTGTTGGTTACTTTGAGGATTAACGATAATTGGGATGGCACAATCGGGTAACCAAAACGTTACCCTACCGTTCTGCTCATAACAAAAGGCACTTACACGCTCAAAATTCACAACATATTCTCTCCTCTCGTAACTGATTTTCACCCAGTACGACACAAAATATCCTCACGTCCCATATTTATCAGGAGCATATTACTGTACAGCACTCTCTTAGGAGAGTATAGTGCTTTAACTACCTGAACGTTTTGCGTGATTTCTCTAGAATATGGCGATCGCATGTGAAAAAATCTAGGATACTGGCACTGGTGTATGTCTGTCAGAGGCAGATTGAGAATGAGCGATCGCAGCCTCTATAAATCCTTGAAATAAAGGATGGGGGACGCTGGGACGGGATTGGAATTCGGGATGGAATTGGCAAGCAAGAAAGAAAGGATGCTCAGACAATTCAATCATTTCCACTAAGCGTCCATCGGGGGATGTACCGCTAATTACATAGCCAGACTCTAAAAACAAGTTGCGGTAAGTGTTATTAAACTCATAGCGATGACGATGCCGTTCGTAAATCACTTCTTCTTCATAGAGACGCAATGCCAGAGTATTAGGCAGAAGGCGGCAAGGATATAAACCCAAACGCATTGTGCCGCCCAAATCTACTACATCCTGCTGTTCTGGTAACAGGTTAATCACTGGATTTTCAGTATGAGGTTCAAATTCGGCACTATTAGCATCCGTAAATCCCGCAACGTTTCTTGCCCATTCAATTACTGAGCATTGCATTCCCAAGCACAAACCAAGGAAGGGTGTTTGCTGAATGCGAGCGTATTTAATGGCTTCAATTTTGCCATCTACACCGCGAATACCAAAACCTCCCGGTACGACTACGCCATCGACACCATCCAAGTGATTTTCAATACCCTCAACTTCCAATTTTTCCGAGTCCACCCAACGCAGGTGTAGTTCGCTACTCATTGCAATCGCCGCATGGCGCAACGCTTCCACTACAGAAAGGTAGGCATCACTTAATTGTACGTATTTACCGACAATAGCAATTTCTACACGATGTTTGGGGCTATACAGCCTTTCCACTAAAGTTTGCCACTGATTCAAATTCGGTTGGCGTTGCTCCATATTCAGCAACTCTAGCGTTTGCTGTGCCAGTCCTTCCCGTTCTAAAATCAGCGGTACTTCATAAATGCTCTTGGCATCAATCGCAGGAATTACACATCCCACAGGCACATCGCAAAACTCAGACAATTTCTGTCTTAATCCGGTTGGTAGGTGGCGATCGCACCGACACACTAAAATATCTGGTTGAATGCCAATCGAACGCAGTTCTTTGACAGAATGCTGCGTCGGCTTAGTTTTCATCTCACCTGCCGAAGCAATCCACGGTATCAAAGTTACGTGCAAGTACAACACGTTTTGCCGTCCCACATCCTTGCGGAATTGGCGAATTGCTTCCAAAAACGGTAGTGATTCTATATCTCCCACCGTACCGCCAATTTCTGTAATTACCACATAAGGATTAGTATCTTTGGCAACTCTGGCAATTCTGTCTTTAATTTCATTGGTAATGTGGGGAATCACCTGTACTGTGCCGCCATTATAATCGCCACGCCGCTCTCGATTAATGACTGCTTGGTAGATCGAGCCAGTAGTAACACTGTTGAGACGGGACATTGAGGTATCAGTAAAGCGCTCGTAATGCCCCAAGTCCAAGTCCGTCTCCGCACCATCCTGGGTAACAAATACTTCACCATGCTGAAACGGACTCATCGTTCCTGGATCAACATTAATATAAGGATCGAGTTTGAGAATTGACACCGAATAATCTCGGGATTTAAGCAAACGTCCTAGACTTGCTGCTACAATGCCTTTGCCGATACTGGAAACTACACCGCCGGTAACAAATACAAACTTAGTCATAATTTGTAATTTTTAGTAACTTCTCCGAATACACCCCGTCATTCTGACACAGTAATTGTTGTGAATCTTAATGAATTTTGGCGTGAAAACACTTTTAGGAATTTTAATATTATTAGGTTTTCTAGTCGCTTCCTCCGTAGTAGTTGTGGCACAAGAACAATCTCTCAAGGTTGTTTATCCCCCTCCAAATCACCAAACCACGGCCGATCAAATTTTTTTCATCGGCACAGCCCCACCAACCGGACAGGTTTTAATCAATGGTAAGCTAATTACCCGCAGTAAGTCTGGTCATTTTGCCCCTAGTATACCTTTGCAGTTGGGAGAAAATAATTTTACTGTCAACTACCAAAATCAAGCAGTTCAAATTCAGGTGAAAAGGCTTGCCACCGAACCTGAACTACCGCAGGGATTAGCCTTTGCCAAAGATTCCCTGACTCCAACAGTTGATATTGCCAGACTCCCAGGAGAACTGATTTGTTTTAGTGCGATCGCCCCTCCCTACGCCAGTGTATCTGTGAAGTTGGGCAATCAAACAATTCCCCTTTCGCCCCAACCCCAGCAAGCACAACTGCCAGGTAACTTGGCAGCGCTGACAGGACGAAATCAACCTACTGCTCATCATAGTGCTAGCAAGTACGAGGGTTGCACTACTGCGGACGATACTAAAGAAGTGGATTTGGGTAAACCTCAGTTTCAACTTACGCTCAATGACAAGACAATTACTCAAGAAGGACAGGGAAAAATCACCATCCTCTCACCTGCAAAACTGCAAGTTGTGGAAGTAACAGCCAACGCTGGTGTTGCCCGCACTGGCCCCAGCACAGATTATTCTCGACTGACGCCCCTACCCAAAGGTACGCGCGCAGCAGTCACAGCTAGGGAAGGAGAATGGTTGCGCTTGGACTACGGCGGTTGGATTAATAGTAAAGAAACAACTATTATACCAGGGGCAATTCCCCCACGCTCCATCATTCGCAGTGTTGGTTATCGCCCACTTCCGAACGCGATAGAGATGGTTTTTCCTCTGCAAGTTCCTGTTCCGGTGAGTGTAAAACAAAGCAATAGCACTTTCACTGTCACTCTCTACAATACCACCGCCCAAACAGATATTATTCGTTTGGATGATAACCCCTTGATTTCTCGCCTAGATTGGCAGCAGGTGACACCAGAGCAAGTGCAATACAGCTTTAACCTCAAAAAAGACCAACAGTGGGGATATCATCTGAAATACAACGGTACAAGCTTGGTTTTGAGTTTGCGTAAACCACCCGTACTTCCGCGTAGCAAACAAAAACCGTTAACTGACATCAAAATCCTTCTCGATCCAGGACATGGCGGTAAAGAATCTGGTGCTAGAGGCCCGACTGGATATTTAGAAAAAGATGTCAACTTGAAAGTATCTAAATTAGTGCGGGACGAGTTGAACAAGCGAGGCGCGACAGTAGTGATGACGCGGGAAGACGATAAAGAAGTATCGCTTCCCGAACGCCAAGCAATCATTGATCGAGAACAACCCGCCATTGCTATTTCCATCCATTACAACTCCCTCCCCGATGATGGTGATGCTGAAAATACCAAAGGGGTGGGAACGTTTTGGTATCATCCCCAAGCGCACAGCCTAGCTGTATTTATGCATAACTCTTTGGTGAAAAAGCTCAAACGACCTTCTTATGGGGTGTTTTGGAATAACCTGGCACTGACACGTCCGGCGAGTGCGCCATCAGTACTGCTGGAGTTGGGTTTTATGATTAACCCAGATGAATTTGAGTGGGTGACGAATGAGAAAGAACAGAAGAAATTAGCAAGGGCGATCGCAGACGGAATTGTAGAGTGGTTCAAGAAGGTTCAATAAATCATCTTTTCTATCTTGAAAATAGGGGAAAGGGGAAAGGTTAAGGGGGAAAGGAGAGATTTATTTTCATCCGTTTGGTGTGTGATGAAATCGCATGGGCGTCTGACTTGAAAGTAACCTCACCCCGTCCTACCACCGGACACCCCTGGGGGGTGAGGTTTTTTCATCGCGACTGCCATCAAAGCAAATTTAGACTCTGGAATTGAAATTAGCGATCGCCTGATTCATTCAGTACATCATTTGCTACACAACCCGCGCAAAGTATTTAAAACGACACTATTAACAGCCAATATTCGCGCCTAAAGCACGCCAAGTGTTAATACCGACAATCCCATCCACAACTAGATTATGCTTGCTTTGAAAGTCTTTGACTGCTTGTTGAGTTTGAGAACCAAAATTAGCATCAAAAGCTATGTTGTATCCATAACGGAGAATCAAAATCTGTTGTAGAAATCTTACTCCTTCACTTACTTGACCTATAGCTAGAGTCGGTAGATTCTGTAAAAGTCTCGTTTCAGTGGGAGCAGCAGCAGCGTCACCTCTAGCTTCAATTTGTTGTGGCATAGTCTGCACCTCTATGACTTTGTTTGAAAGTAAGAACATTCAGTTTGTAACCTAGTTACAACTGTAGTTTTGATGCTAAATAAAATTATTTTCTCCCCTTACAATCTGGATAATAGAGTCTGGTATTGAAAACTTAACATCGGATTTTAATTGTTGAGCAAAAATTGTGTACCCATGTAGATTATTGGTGAGTACACCGCGATCGCCAATTATGTTGAATCTACTAGTTTGCCATAAAGATTTTGACAGGTTAATGGGCAATACAGTTGGTGCTAGTACTCTTAGTGTCTTAGTGTCTTGGTGGTTTCAAGATGATCTTTTTCACCACAAAGACACCAAGACACCAAGACAAACCTATCAAAATCAATTTGGTTGAGTACTACAAGTATAGATGTGCGATCGCCTGCGTCAGCTAGGGCTTAATCAGTTGAAGGGAGATATAGAAGTAAAACATCGTACTTATCAAACATTACAAAATGTCAGCGATCAAATTACAACATTTATTAAAAAGGAACAGTTACGCCGAGCGAGAACGTGTGAATTTGGCGTGCTTCAGATGTAAGCGGTTGTGTCAACCGATAACCTGCTTCAATGCTCAGGGGGAAGACACCGGGATTGTTGGGGATCAAGAACTCAACGCCACCACCGAGCTGCAAGACATAACTCCCGTAAATGTCGGTCGTTTCGTCTGGTCTTGGTTCGCGAAGTAAAAAACGCCCTGCACCAAACCCTGTTTCAATGCGCCCGAACAGACCGCCGAATCGCTCCGCCCCAAGGCTACCTCCTAAGGTCGTTCGACCCTGAACCCCAATCATCGCACTGGCGAATTCGTATGGCTTTGTCCTTGACTGTGGTGACTTTAAATTCACGACCTCAGCTATTGTCCCAGCATAATTCCAATCACCTCCGGCGGTCAAGCGGAAGTGTCCCGCCGCAAGCTCTGCAAGGATACGGCGATATGTCAAGAACGCCATAAAAGTTTGGTCATTGAACGCATACTGAAATGACAACTGGTTGCGCCCCTTTCCCATGCAGTAGGCTGACGCCATTTCCGCACGGTAGTGCGTGTCGTCTCCGGGAATACCGCAATTGTGTCCAAGCTCGTGCATTAGCGTCTCAGCGAGCCCACGCGTGCCTTGATTATACCCGGATTGGCTGTAAGCGATGTTTTGACCATTGATATCACCACGAGCAAGCTCGTCACTCGACGGATTCATCAGTTTCCATATTTGCGCCCTATTAAAAATTTGTTGTAATATGTTTGGGGATGCGTTAGGGCATCGGCGTTGAAAGAATTCATGGCACGCCGAAAATTTCTTTGGATTGGTAGCTACTTCCCGCACCATCTCGATCGCTTCGTCAACCCGTGCGACATCTTTAGCCGGAACGACAGCTAGTGTAAAGGTTCCACCGCCTGGACGATTCCAATCTGTTGGCGGTGTTCCTGAGCCGCGTGCCATACGCTGTATAGCAGGTGTGGGTTGGTGGCTCTGTTGCACTACGTGCGTTAATTCGTGCGCCAATAGCCTCTGTCCTGTGGGCGTTCCTGGCGCATATTGTCCGGTTCCAAAGACGATATTTTGACCGAGCGTATAGGCTCGAGCATCCACTGCATGTGCCGATTCTACTGCTTTGGCATCTGTATGTACCCGTACCGAACTGAAGTCATGTCCAAAGCGGGATTCCATGAAGGAACGGGTTTCGGGGTCGAGGGAATAACCGGGAGAGTAGAGGACTTCGTGCACGATGGGCGGTACTTGAGAAGATTCTTGATTTTGACTTGAAGGGGTAACTGGATTGGCGATCGCCTTCGTCTGAATCGTCTCCTCTTCTTCCTCAGGTTCAACCTGCCGTTGAATCGCTGGTTCTGGCATCTGCATAACTTCGTCAGCAATGCGATCGGCTTCCTGCTCATATTGATCTCCCGGTTCGCCGATCTTGAGCTTGGTTTGAATCCCCAGTTCTTCCTTACAACGCGGACAACCTCCACCGCAGGCGCATTGGCGTTGCAGCAGTGGTATCCCTGTCGAAAGGGGGGAGGGATTGTGCGATCGCAGAGTCGGTGCAGATTTTGCCTTGACGAATTTCTGCTTAGTGGAATTGTTAGTGGGTTGTTTGGTGCCAAGGGTTCTCATAATTTTAACCTACTGGCGTGACTGGGCTAATTTGGTGCATAAATAAACTATTGTGGGGTAGGCTAGACAGCCCGCCCAGAACAGGCAAGATGCCTGTTTCACAAGAAAACCATAATGCACTTTTTTAAGGCAGTCACGCCACTACAAATGAGTGATTATTGTGCTTTATGGGTTAGAGGAAGGTACTAACTCTGGACAGAAGTCTGCTTTTGTTCCAACACAATCTCCTTTTTCGATCAAGTATTTTTCTATCTCGGTTTTGTATTGATTTATTAAGCTTTTATGCTTGTTTGCCAAGCGTTCAAAATCTGCCAATGGCATACCGACCTTTCCAGTAAATCGAGGCACGGGATGCTCTCTCAAGTACTGAAGAATATCTAACACATGGCTCCCTTCGTGAAATCCTAGGCTCGTTCTACCGGTTTTTATATCCTCGGCTGTTGTTCCTCTTCCATATGCTGAAGGGGCATCAGGAGAAGTATCAGGTCTGTAATTTGTTTGAATCCAGACTTCATGCTTGTACTGAAAAGATGCTATCCGACCCCCTTTAGATATCCAAGTGATCTCGTCGGGCAATTTGTATTTTGTTTTAGCAGCACCTGTTAGTGTTGAGTCTGTTGTATCTGGCTTTATAGTTACGGTTAGAGCGCCAATATTATAAACAAATGGAGGTGAACCTAGGTTAATGCCTAGGGCAATTTCTAAGCTTGTCTGGTTGGCAAGCAGATTGTTAATATACGCTTTGACCGCTACATCGGCTACGCGATCGCGATACTTAATGAGTTGATTTCTGGGCAATGCTTTGAGACGAGCAATAATCTCTGCATCGGATAAATCTCTTTCTGTAATTGTGAAGGTATCAAAACGATAATTAGTTTGTCCGATTGTAGAAAATGTGTTGAAGAAGTCCCTTCGTTGAATACGGGGTTCTGGTATCTGCATAATTTGGTCGGCAATGCGATCGCTCGGTTGGTCGATTTTGAGTTTGGTTTGAATCAGAGAAGATTCTTGGCAACGAGGACAACCGCCGCCACAAGCGCAACTGGATTGGCGCTGCAATGCCATACTGGCTGAAGACCTAGGTTGATCGGGCATCCGCAGCAGGGGAATAGATTTGGTAGTTTCCCTTTTTCTGTGGGAATCTTGTTTGATTGCAAGCGATCGCATAGTTTGATTACTCTTGAGGTTTACCGAAATGCCTTGTTGAATAGTTCGTCGAGTTTGCCAGGTAAACCTTTGATATTGGCTAAGTCAACGTTGATCATCACCTGGAAGCCTGGGGCAGTTTCGGCAGGTGTTGTTTTGGGTAAACGAGCTTGAGTAATTGCGAACCCACCTTCAGATGTTGGTGTAACTTCTGGCAACGGACTGACGGTTGAAACCGTGCCAGCGCTTAGACTAATTCCCTGGTAGATTTTCAACTTGAACATCCCGCCTGTGGGTTGCAAGTCCTTGGTGGCTAGGTCATACTCAAACTTCAAATCAAAAGAGGCATCAAGGGGGGGGACTTTTGGATAGCGTTTTCGCAATAATTTTAGGTAGGGTGTCAATGTCAGGGTGGTGCTCAAGTCTAACGTTTTGTCATCTTTCGCCCCTGCTTCAGGTCGCTTGAATTTGAAACTTGATAAAGGCATGTAGGGAATCCAAGATAGGGGAGGCACTATCAGATTCTTGCCATCCATGAAATCTACTACCCTCTTTCTGCCTTGTTTATCGGCAGCGAAACCGGCTCCTAGCGTCCCTAAAGTCACCGCGCCAAAACCGATCGAGACTCCCTTTTCTGTGGGCGATAGGCTTTGCCATGTGTTCTTTAACTCCTTCGTCACCTGGGTTGTCACTTCTTTCTTGAGTTCCTTAAACTTTGGGTTTTTAGAGTCAAGACTATCAACGACAATATCTAAACCTTGCTGAAGTACTTTAGCAGCGTCGGTTTCCTCCTGCTTGGGTTGAGCTGCCTTTTCAGGATCTTCCTGGTTTTCCTCTCGCTGGAGGGTGTGAGGTTCACTTCGCTTGGTTTGCTGGACTGTGTGGACGAGTTCATGGGCTAATAATCTCTTGCCAGATAGTGTTTCCGGGGTGTATTGTCCCTCATCAAATACCACATTCTGTCCCAAGGTATAGGCTCTTGCATTGAGCATCCGTGCTGAGGCGATCGCAATTGGATCTGTATGTACCCGCACTTGGCTGAAATCTTTCCCCAAGCGGGATTCCATGAACAGCCTGGTCTGAGAATCTAGAGGAGATCCGGGCGATCGCAATACTTCATCCACAATCGACGGTGCTTGAGAGACTCCTGTTTGATGGGTGGGAGGCGCGATCGCCTGCCTCTGAACCATCTCCTCTTCTTCCTCTTCTTCCTCCTCAGTTTCCATCTGACGTTGAATAGTTGGCTCTGGCATTCGCATCACCTCGTCGGCAATGCGATCGGCTTCCTGCTCGTATTCATCTCCCGGTTCGCCGATTTTGAGCTTGGTTTGAATTGCAGCAGTTTCCTGGCAACGCGGACAACCACCACCGCAGGCACATCTGTTACTACTGCGTTGCAGTGTATTTTCCAAAAGCCCGCTGCGGCGCTGGATTAAAGGGCGACTAGCATTGTTCAGTCCGATCTTCGCCGCTGACTCTGGTTTGTTCTTTGTACTCAATGCCAAGTTCATAGTTACTCTCCTAGCTGGCTCTAGCTGGGATTTTCTGTTTCTGGCGGGGTAGATGTTTGCTCGCTTGCTTCCCGTTGTGAATCACGCGGCGGCTTGCAAGAACTTGCTGCTTCTCCCAGAATGATGCGGATGTAATCGACTTGCCCCAACTGAGGGCTGATTGGTCGTTTGTCAGCATGAAGGAGGAATCCGCGCCTGTCCAAAACATGAACAAACACAAAGTTTTGTTGAGTGCTAGCTGCACCTATAATGTTTGTTAGCTCATTGGCTCTGGCTTCGGAAGCGGTATAACTAAATAAGAAATGACCGTCCCGATCGGTACAGGCATAGCCCAATTGTTCAATCCACCTACCCCGCTGGTCATAAACAGCCACGGTTAGATTAGGCACACCCCTGAGTTTGCTATTCAAAACATGACCATGCAGAATCCAGGTATTTTCATCTGCTTTGGGAATATCTGTCTTGCTGCGCTGAATCTCTACTGATAAATTGCTCGTCAAGACTCGATTCGCCTCTATTTGCTGTGATAGCTCTAAAACGCGGGGATGATCTGCACCCAGTTTCTCACTCAGACGCGCCTGTTCCCGTACCAGGCTAGTAGCCTTAATGTTGCGGACTCTGTGCAACTGTTCCAAACCTTGAACACGCAAAGGGTCAGCACCGGACACACCTGATTCTAGTACTCGCGATACCTCGTCTAGCGGAATAAAATTATTTTCTCCCCTAATTGCCATAAAATCCTCCCTAACCTCGTCCAAAGCTACCCAATATGCTGGTGTAGCGTTCACAAATGTCTCTGCTGAAGAGTTCCAACAACACCGTGTTAGGTTGGTTCACCACCATATTTCCCCAACCACGGATCAGCAAGCAGTGGGTTGACTGATTATCTGTGGTCATATTCATTATCCCCAATGTAACCGCAGAGAATAGCGCATTGAGAATGCCTTCCTTAAAACGGTTATCACTAACCCGAACCGAGAACCCAAACAGTATTGCCTGGGACAGCACAAAATCATCAAGCAGGCTACAGTCACATTGGTTATTGTGAAAGCCTATATCATCCAAGCTCAAAATCAAGATTGACGATAAGGACAGACTCAAACCCGTCTCCAGCAAATCCAGGACACACTGATTGTTACTAAACAAAACATTGCCGTTAGCCAGGATTTGACCGAGGCGCAGATCATCCAGTCCCCTTTGAGGCATCATTACGGTATTATTACTCACTGTCGGTACATGAGTCATATACCCCAGTTGACCATTTCTGACAGCCAAGAAGGCTAGTAACTGTCCATAAAGCTCGTTGGACAAGCCCAGATTCAGGATTGCCACAGTAGAAGCGATAAACGACGGCGCTGGAGTTTTGAGAATCACGCCTCGGCTAGTAAATTGATTCCCCACCACTGAAACTGCCCCCAAAGCAGTGAGGGAAAGTGCCTGTCCCAAGGGTACGCTGACAATATTGTCATGCACTTTGATGGCTGGCATCCCATTCTGACCAGGTAAACCCTGTCGAAATAGGTCGACAGGAACGGTAGGAACAACACCAAACACAATATTAATCCCGCCGCGCCGTTCATCTTTGGCAGCATTTGCAGGTTGATTGTTCTTAGCACCGTTATTTAAAATCCGGTTGCGGGAGATTTCAATACCCTCGCCATGTAGAATAAAAATGCCGCATATCGGCTCCAAATGATTGAGACCGTTGTTTTCAATCACGTTATCCCAAATTACGAGGTATGATCCATCGGCTAGAGCAATACCGCCATAGCCCATGCTGTTAATCATGTTTTGGGGGATGTCTTCCAAGTCGCGGTGCAAGCATTGGCGAATCTCGTTGCCGACGATGGTGAGATAATCAACGGTGATAAACTCATCTTGGGCATCGAGATTGAAAAAATGAATGGCGCTAATGCCACTCAAGCCCATGTCGAAAATGCGGTTGCCCTCGATGTGGATGTCTCGTAGTGGTGCACCTGCGGAAAATTCGGGAGTGCGATCGCCTCGATCGGGAGGAATGTAAACGCTACCTGGTCTTTTTGGTCTACAGGGGTCGCCAACATCAATTGCCCAGGCGATAAATACACCGATGTCCTTGCCAGTTTGGTCACGGATGACAACGCTACCAAGGCTGATACCATGACCCATACCCCCCTGGATCAGATTATCGATCACCCGCACTCGCTCACTCCCACCGCCCAATTGCAAGCCACCAAGTCCGGCTGTGGCTTTTAGTGGTGTGCCTGCTACAAATGCTGCTAAAGATGGAGATGAAGTCGTTTGCTGCTCAGGTATAACATGAATCACGTTACCCTCGATTAACGAATCCTCACCCACGAAAAATATTGCAGGCCAGGAACTGGTAACATCTTTCATTTGAATGCGGCAGTCGCGGATAGTGATTAACTCGCCTACGTGGGTTTCAATGGCGCTGCGGGTGACAGCTTGGATGTGCAAATCGGCAAGGGTAATTTCCCGTGAGGGTCGCTGTCTAGGGGCGCTGATATTTGCAATCGGAACTGGCTCGGTTAAGTTGTTGTCAATTAGGATACCAATACCCGTATCATCGGCGGTAATGGCTAAGGACTCGATGTGGATATTTTGAGAAACTGCGATGTGGATTACAGGGTTGGGAGTTGCAGAGGTGATGTGGCTGCGATCGCCACAGCCTCTGATAGTAATATTTTGCTTATCTTTTATCAGTATATTCTCGGTGTAGACTCCAGGCAAAACGCAAATTTGACCGCCAGCAGCAGGCAAGTGATTCACTGCCTTTTGGATAGAATCAAAATCACCGTGACCTTGCTTACCGACGCTGTAGGTACAGCAGTTGCCTAGCCGCGTCAGTGGCTGGAAAATCCGCCGACAATCCTCGATTTGACCGTCGGCAAAGGAAATCTTACGGTTAGCATTCCAACTCAGAATCGCCAACGGCACGCGATGGTAGTGGATACCTTCAGGCGGTTGCTTGTGGATTAAGATTTGTGGATTACCAATTTCCCCCGCCCGGACTGCAAAAGTCCAATAGTCCCCCGGCATATACTTATCTGGGTCGGCAGAATCAAATGCCAATTCAATCCCATCACCTAAAAGATTCGGGTTAGGTGCAGCAAGAAAATCGCTAATCTTTTTGATACCGTTCCATAGACGAAAAAATACATAGTTGCCAGCAGCAGGAATTGCACCGAAAATCGGCGCATTAGGTAGTTGCAGTTCGTTGCCATTCAGCGTCACTGTGGCACCATAGGTTACTTTCCAATACCCTAAACTTTCATCATACTCAATCGCTTCCAGATAGAAGCTACTCCAGCCAGAGGAGGCGATCGCCGACAAATTGCCAGTAATCCTAACTTTGTTATCCTTAAATTCGCCCCGCCCCACCAGTCCGCCGTTGAACTGAGACCATTTAAACATCGGTGGCGTATTGCTGTTGACTTGGGCAATCTCGATGCGATACAGGTTATGTTCAAATCCGGTGTATCCTCCCCCAGCAACTACCGGACAATCACCATTCTTGGAAATCGGAGGTTGTAAGGAAACAGTTAACTTACCTTTGTTGTCAAAGTTGTCTTGGAGTTTATCGCTAATATTGCTACAGGTATCTTGATTATCCAACCTCAGCAACTTCAGAGCTATTGCCGTATAAACTCTTTCTGTTGTGTCTGGCCCACCCAATGCCGGTTCGATTAGCCGATCGGGTATTTGAAACCCATTGATGGCTTCCCGCCAGACTTCCAGAATTACTGCATCCCGAATGCCGTCACCTGGAGGTTGAGAAGGCGGTTTTAAGTAGGTAGCTTGCCTGGAAACTTTTGTTTTTTCGTCCAAATACACCAACCAACCATCTGCCCAGATTCTGCCTGATGCTAAGGTAAGTTGGACTTTGCTATCACTATCAACCCCAGCCTCTAGGACTTTAAACGCATCCGGTTGATCGGCGGGAACGGCTGCTACTCCACCACCAATAATGTCTTGACCTGCTGTATCTTGCCAGTTATTTGTTATCCGTGTTTGAGCATTCCAGTCAGTGTCAAGCAAAACTTTGCCCTGTTGTTGCAGAACTCCATTAAAATTATCTTTTTGCTCAAAATACCAGTTAGAAAAATCGCCATCCATCTCAACCTTGCCCTCCTTAAGTTACCGGGATGAGAATTGGTCTGATCCCGATTGGCATGAATTCGCGGTAGCGAATTTGCAGATTGCGCCATTTATGGGCTTCTAATAAAAAACCAAAAGCACCCATTGCATCGTTATTTGATCCGCTTTCTCGAATGCGCTCATCAGTAGTATCCGCAAGTTGACCGTAAGCAGACTCACCAAAAATTTCACTGACAAATCGCAGACTCGCTTCCGTTCCCTTAACACACCCAATATTTTGCGGCAGGCGATCGCCCTTGCCAGAAAAATAGCTGAACTTAATACACCCCTTTTGGTTATTTAAGACTTCCAAAGCGTGAACCCAGATTCCGCCTCTACCACTGATGCTTTCTACCCGCATCCGACCGAAGACTGTGATACCGCTGATTGTGGTGGGTGGCCCCCATTTGTTTGCCGGATCGCCAGTGCCGGAAACGGCAAAACCATCACCGAGAGTAACTTGCACACCTTTGCCAGCATCAATAATGGAGTCAGTGAGAAACAGTTCGTAGCCAGTATCAATCAATAGCGGACCAGTAATGCTCCGTTGCACAGAAATTTCCGGCGTTTCCTTGAAAACAAATTCTTCCTGTGGATTAGCAAATCCATAAGGTTCGCGCAGATTCATCGACGGATAAATCTCAGTGCGCGTGCCTTCTGCTGTACCATCTAGTTTTCTGCTACCTCCCGGATCGAGGGTGCAATTGATGATTTCCAGCCTGTGCAAAGCGACTCTGGCAATCAGCGGCTCTTTATCCTTCCAAGCATTGCCCCGCGTGACGTACAACCCTTCCAGACGGACTGTCAGTCGTGAGATTGCCGCATCCAACTGTTTTTGTTCTTCCTCGTTCGCTCCTATCACCTTCTTGGGACGAAAACGCAGTGGATGCACCAGCCGAATAATTGGTCGCTGATTACTAGCAGCACGGATAATTAAAGAGCGATTTAAGGGCAGATTCGCACCGCCATCTTCGTCAACTGCTCCTGTAATAGCACTGATATCCAGGTCGTAAATCCTACTGTCCATGATTTCAATCATGACGGGCACAGATAAATTTACGGCCTCATTGAGAACAGCGTGTAAAACATTCTCGGTTTCACGGAACTTAACTTCCCGCCTTTCCACTTGTTCATCCTGCCATTTTTGGGGAGCCGCAGGGCGCGATATGGGATGAGCGCCGACGGGGCCCAGCGCACCATAGGTATAAGTCAGCAGTAGGCGATTAACTAGAGCATTGGCTTTGGCATTGCTATCAACGCCGATCGCAATCCTGCCAATCACAGGATCGATCGCAATTTCAAGATTGTTCAGAGGGGGTTGCAAACCCGCTTCCCAAGCGCACAAGTTAGCACCTCTAAACATCCAATCTTCATGACCAAATGTCGGTTCTGGTAGGTGCAGTTGCAAACCCGTTGTGGAAATGTTCAAAGTCTCTTCTAAAGTTGGACTGTTGGGGTCATAGGTTTCGACGGTCACGTATTTGCTAGGAGCGCCTGCGGCGGAATTGGTGGTTAAACGCGGCGTAGGAATAGGACTGGGAGTTTCGTCAATTAAAGACACTACAGGCGGTCTGAGGTTGGGATCGAAGCGGTTGATGTTGAACAGCCGCACGGGTTGTGCCAGAGGATGGACATAAAAGCTGACAACAAACTTTGCTTCTGCGCCCACCGCTGTAGCAGTTTTATCAATCACTTCTTTCAATACGGGTTGGGAAACGTCTATGCGGTAAGCTGTCAACCGCCAGAGGAAAATAGCTAAGTTGGGCAAGTTGTATCGAATATTGCCTAAAGCTGGCGGTTTGAGGTCAGGGGTGTGGGCAAAGGGGTCAAAAGCTGTGTTTAGCAAACTTAACATTGCCGGATCGCGCAAGGTGATGGTTCCCCCTCGGATTACCGTGTGCCTGCTTACGGATGCATAAGGTGCTTTACCGCCTGCATCCGGTCGCTGATGGTTGAGGTGTTGGTGCCAGAGCAAATTTTCTCTTAACTCAACGCAATGTACACCCCAGCGGGTGAGGTCGTAGGTGAGTAATTCAATCGCGCCTAAGGTTCCTTTGCGGCGACGCAGTGCGATCGTATCGGCAACATCGGCGCGTAGTGTCCAGGCATCTCCTTGAAGATGACTGGTTCCGAGCAAATCACCGATGTAAGGAATTACCCAGTCATCACAAGTCTCGATAAAAAAGTCGTGATAGAGAGACTCGATATTTTCATGAATTGCACCAAACGCCGCTTCGACAAGAGCAAGATAGTTTTTTAGTTGATATTTTGGCTCTTGCTCCTCATCTTTAATTTTGTAAATCTCTGGCAGGCGATCGTAGAGAGGGACATGCTTGTTGTTCATCTCAACATACCTCCTTGGATGGAGCTAGGGAAGTGAGCAGATTGAGATGAGCTTTGTGGAGACTTAGCACTTTATCTTGCTCACAGGTGACGACGCCAGGCGGGTTGAGGACACTAGGAGAGTGCAAAGTTAAGGGATTCTCTGCGTAACCCAGAGAACTCAGGGCATTGACTTGCGCCCACACCACACCCTCGACATTTTGAATAGTGGCTTCGATGCGGGTGGCGTATTCGTGCTGTCCGAATTGACGTTGCCGCAGTCCCAACAATCCGGCTGAGCCATCAATGCCGTCGCCTTCTTCGCCAGTAACACCCAGCGCTTGTTTAATCGCTTTTTTGACTAGTTCCTCACGGAAAGTTGGGTCAATCGAAGTGATCGCATCCAGATAAATGTATTGCAAGTTACCCCGAATTACTTTGATCGGGAAACGCTGCGCCCCACGACAACGGTTGTAGTGATTGAGGATGCGTTCCACCTCATCGGCTTCTTTTTCTCTGCCTGTTGCCATGAGAATGGTAAGCACAACGCTGGGAATATTATCAACCAGTTGCCAAGCGGCGGACACTTTAACAACGCCACCGATGGCGAGAGTCTCACTTTCAAAATCTTGCAGACTCACAAGCCGACCGAGGCTTTGAATCTTGCCGGGAGCCGCTTGTTTGGCATTTTCCCCGGTTTCTGGCTGGGAGCCGCCGGAAACAACGCCTGGTAGCCAAATTTTCTCCAATCGCTCTAGTTTGCCTCCTGCTTGCACGGTGGTTTCTTCCTGCAATGCCCCATGCGCCCCTATCCCCGTGCGATATTTGGCAATGACATTTTTTATACCTGAAGGTAGGCGCGAGCTGGTTTTGCCGTCGCCAAATTGCACCCAGCTTTCGCCATTGGCATCTTCCTGGACAATGTAGATTTCTTCTTGAGAACCGCGATTAAAGAAGGAAGGAACCCGCCTCCACAGTCGGTCATTGACGTAAATTTGTAATTCGGGAACTTCTGGTGGAGTTTCACCCACCGAATTGAGATAAGTTAATGGTGACTTTGGCAGTTTGAAGGTTTGGAAAGCTTGGCGACTATCACCGTTTCCCAGGATAGCTTCTTTTTCAGTGTTGCCTTGAGTCGCCTCGATTAAGTTGCCATAGACGGTGACGTTGGGATTTTCTAGAGGAAAATCTTTGAGTTCAAAGACAGACAGAGATGGATTAAGGGTGAGTTTTCGTAAGGTGACGCGGTTTTTATCGTCGGTGTTGCTGGGGTGAATGGTGATGACGACCTGCTCACTTTGACCATCACGGGTAAGTAAGAGCGATCGCCGATCCAATTTCTTATAGGAATCAGCATCACCATCATAGTAAAGTTGAGATTTGTCTGCGGTGTCAACGGCTTTGCGGACAGATTTGAGGATAAATTTCTCGCCAATCACCTCCTGAAATTCCACGCTGCGAATATCGGTATAAATCAACAACGCGAGGGCAACCTCTTTATCCAGTTCAACTACTGTCGTACCTCCAGTGATAGCACCGAGTTTGCCGCTTGCTGAACTCACCTTAGTGATTTTTCTTTCAAAGAAATAGGTTGGTTTCGCTGGTGAATTGTCATCAATGAATTGCAGGCTGACCAGCATAGTTGAGCCGATGGAAATATCTGCAACTTCACTGTCTAGGGGAAAAGACTGCAAATTGGGCAATTCTGGCGTATAAACAGCACTAGATAAGATAGTAGAGTTTATTGTGTTGGGTAAGTAATATATAGGGTGGACAAACGCAACCTGTGGTGAAGATTGATACATAATTTCAGGATATTCTCCGACTCTGCTCCTGAAATCCACATCTTTTTGCACAGCTACACTACCCTCAAGCACCGTTTCTTTCGGTGGTGCATTGTAGCCGAAATGCCGAAATGACCTGCCGAGTTTGTAAGCTGTAATCTCATCGTCAATGTCTCCTCCCTGCCAACTGCCCTCAATGGTAATTTCGGTTTCGCCTAAGAGTTCGCGGGTGTTCTCAACTACCACAATCTGTCTTGCAGTTTGGGGATTTGTCGAGGACGCTACCAACATCAACCTGTCACCCTCGTTCAGCTTGAGGTTCATATCGCTCAAATCTGAGGTGGCGATCGCAAATTTTTTCGTGCCATTGGTAATATCTGGATGATAGGAGGGGCGATATAAATAAAATTGCGAGAGTGCTGGTTCAGCGACAAACTCTTGCACCGTTTCAAATTCCGCTGGTTTGTCCAATCCCGTCACTTGCGCCTTCACCGGGAAACCCGCCGGCACTACCACTGGTTTGTTTCCCCTAACTCCAAAGGCGAAAGTCGCTTTGCCTCCCACACCTGGCGAGAGATGGTAGCCAACAAGCCGCACCAAATCTGCAATACTTTCTCGCCATTGGGCTGTTCTCAAAAAAGCTTCATTGGCGTAAATTTCTTGGTAGAAAGTGAGGATATCACTGAGAATTGCTGCACCTTCTAGTAAGGCGATCGCTGGATCGTCAGGTTCCCTATGCGTCCAAGCTGCCAAAATAGCAACTTTATTTAAGTTCCGCAACAATGCTTCTCGAAAGTCGGCATAAGTACCAATGCGGTAGTCGATGTGAGACAATCCAGGCCGATTGTAAATTCTCTTGGGAAATAGTAGCGGCTCTATGCAATCATTGCGACAGTCAGGTTTCATTGCCGACCTCCTTTGACATCAAATTTGATGAATCCTTCTTCCATATGGTCGGGGTCGTTTTGCACCCGGATAATTTCATTGGGGCGTAAGTTGGCAATCTTATCCGTCCCTGGTGTCGGTTCATTCCAGCGCCGCATCGTGACTGAAATAACGTGTTCCACTCCTTCAGTAGACTGCACCCGTCCTTCAATTTGGCTGGCGTGGAGTTCTTGCCCGAACGTCCAGCGGTCAGGATGAAAGAAACCCATTCTGCCATCTGGTGTAAAGCCGTCGGAAAACTCCTGTTCTAAGACGAATTTGATATCCTCAACCCAGTAATCGGGATGAATGCACACAGAAACATAGATTTCCAACGGTACAAATCGAGGGGGACGAATTTCTAAGTCTTCACCGATTAATCTGACAGCATCTAAATGTCTGGCAATCTTTTGCCGCAATTCCTCTGTTAACGTAGTCATGCCTACAGGATCGATGGCAACCTGCACAGTACGCCAACTCCCAGTCCAGGCGTATCTTGCCGCAGCCCTGGAAACCTCTGGAAGTTGTTGGGCGCGGTTAACGTAATCTGACAGCGTCACTGCCCGCAATTGCTGGAAGCGATAGGCTTCTGGGACACGGCGAATAATCTCGGCTACAGGTTCGGGTGGTCTGCCATTGGTGACATCGAACGGGTTCCAAACTAATTTCACTGACGCCTTAGCTGGATCGAAGTGGGTGAGGGTATCTGCCCCAACATTGCCCTCAAGTCCTAACCCAACTTGATACTCACACTCAACCCTAGCTTTTTCCGGAAGCCGCTTGCCATTGACTTCATTACCAAAACGAATTAAGCTGCGTCCTTCTTCATCGGTTTCGACAATAAAGCGATCGCCTTGTTCGTCGCTGTCATCACTGTGAATTAAACTGATAACTTCGTCCCAAGGGTCACTACCACCAGCTGTTATCACCGTTACCACCAGTGTTGATTTGGGAGGTATTTCGCCCCCAGGGGGAGTATTTTCATAGACCAGCGGTTCGTTATTAGGCAATTTGCAAATTGTCCCCCAGCGCTCAGTCCGTTGATAATGGAATTGATTGGCAGCTGTCAGCGGAGTCTGTGGATCTAAAAAAATAGCGGTACGCGGACGACCGTGATAGACTTCCACCAGATTCCCATGAAACAGGGAGATATTTTCAACTTTGCCCGTGGGACAATCAATAGTGAAGCAGTAATTGGATTTCAGCTTGTCTTGCTCCTCCCACCAAACGCGGACTAACCATTCTTCCGTCACTGGATCTTGCAGTGCTTCGGCTCCATCCTTACCAGAAAGCAATTTCAGCAGTTGTCGTTTGGCGGGATTTCTGCCAGGTTCTTCTCCAGTCGCTGGATTTCGCCACTCTTGAATCAATAGATAGCTAATCTTGCGACTGCGAATTAAATTTTGGACAAATTTTGCTGCTGCTTCTCCACCTGTAGTCAGCTTTAAATCAGCGGTGGTGCTTCCAACAGCTAGGGACGGAATCGAATCACTCCAGGTATACAGCCGCATTTCGTTGAGCAAATGGTGCATATCTGGGGCGTAAATATTGAGTTTCTCTTCCCGGTTTTCCTTAACTTTTTTAACCTTAACTTTTTTAACAAAGAAAACATGTTGGTTATCGTTGTCAGTTATTAGCCATTGCTTGCCTTGATCTATCACAGAAACATTAACATTAACAGAAAGTGTGAAGCCTTGATTTGCAAATTTGACTCGTAAATTATTCGAGATATTATTGCTGTCTAAATCAGTATGAAATGCTGACGCAACGCTAAACAGCGATCGCGTTTCCTGGCGAGTCATAAAGACAACCGCAGACGGATTATTAATATCATCTTCCGTCCCCACCAAAAAGCCTTTGGGCATCACGAATATCGCGCCATCGGCAACTTTTACAGCTAACCAAGTACTTGCCTGATTACCTTGATGAATGTGGTAATCCATCAAACGCGCATGACGAGCCAGTGAAACTCGCTGGCGTGCCGTACCAAGATAAGCCTCATTCATGACTCTATCTTGATAATCACTTAATTCATCTGCCGCTGCACTGAATAACTCCAAAAGCACCTGATCTAAGTCGGCTTCACTGGTTGGTTGCCAACCGGGAACCCGTTTGCTCATGGCAACAATCATCGTGTGCCGAAAAGAATCGTAATCTTTGGCGAGGTAATCAATTGCTGGGTTTTCTTGGGGTGCAGATGCTTTTTCCCACTCCGGAGCACAATCAGTATTGAAGCATCCAGGACGGAATTTAAAATTGATTTCGCTAAAAATTGGATCTATTTTGGGAAAGATTTGAGTATTGATGCTGAGGGTATAAGTTGAATAATCGCCAATTGGTTTAACAGTAAGTTTTAAAATAGCTTGGGCTGGTTCTGGATCTACAGCGATCGAAATAACTTGAACTTGTCCTGTTGCTTCACCCGCTAATAGGCGATGACCGCCAAAAATGGGGAATTTACGGCTGATAGATGCAGGATTGTTGACGAAATCATCAAAATAGTTTTTGTTATAGAAATACACTTCCAGTAGAGCCAAATCCGCTTGTAAGCTCACCAATACTAACCTGATGCCATTAGGAAATGCGAGACATTTAATAATCTCAAATTGTAGAGCTTGGGAAATGTTATAAATCGGCTGATTGAGAACGTATTTATTGCCCTCTAGTTGATAAAAACTTTTCAAAAAAAGGTTACAAGCTCCGGTAATAGAATCGACTTTTGCTTGAGGAATTTCTGTTGGCACTGTATATAATGCTCTGGCTCTTTCTTTCAGTGCTTCTTGATTTTTAATCGCCATTGCTATCCCCCATCCCTTTGAAATCTCATAATCCTTGTATCTTCAGTTCCAGCAATTCGGTATTTAAGCTCTACCTCAATTTTTTCGTTTTCTATATTCACTGTCAGATCTTCTAAAGCGATCCGGGAACCTAGCCAGCGAGAAATTGCTTGAGTCAGCATTGCTTTTGCCATTACTCCAGTATTTTCACTGGCATTTTCAAATACTAAACGCCTCACACCACCACCAAATTCCGGCAAAAAAGCTCGTTCACCGAGATTGGTTAAAATCAACTGAATTAACTCATCTTGAACGTGTTCTTCTAGAGAAGAAACTTGAGCCGCCCGTCCGTCATTACCAATGCGAAATGGAAAAGATAAATGTTTATTATTTGTAAGTTTCATTATTAAGTTAGTAGTTGCATAGACCCGCAATGTGCATCTGTATATTAGGATTTAGTAGTGATAAAATGAGAGTTTTGTCCTCTATTTTTTATCGGGAAGATACCTTAATTTGAGTGTTAACGATAGTGGCTATCCCCTGAGTAGCTCCCTCGGCATTAATGCATTTACCAATGCTGGTTTTGACCAGTACAGCAGTGCCATTTACTGTTACTTTTTCTCCTCCAGCCGACCATTCAATTCGCACACAAGGAGAGTATTTCGTTCCCACGGTAAATGGACAGCCAGCAACAGGATGAATGTCTGTTTCCAACAACACAGGGGTACCATCAGCAAAGACTTTTGTATTCTTTGTAAAGAGTATCGCTTGCCCGCCGTGAGGACATATAATTTTGCTTTTTATAGTGAGGTTATTTCCTGGCATTAGCCCACCTTCTTGACTTCAAATGCACCATTATTGATATTCACACCGCTTTTTGATAGCACAATTTGGGTAGAGCCGATTTTGAGGGTAATGTCATTATCTGTCATAGTGATTTCTGCACCTCCAGAATGAAGAAATTGCAGCTTTTTATCACCATCATCGAGAATTATTTTGTGTTTCCCTGATGTCGCCAGAACCCTAGTATCTTTATCACCAGGCTGAGGAATTTCTCCTTTTGCCCACCAGCAACCACTCCAGATGGGACAAGAAGGATTCCCAGCTTCAAATTCGATCCAAACTCCATCACGTTTTTCAGGAAGCATGACAAAGCCGTGATTCTTCCCAGCAAAAGGGACGGAAGGTAATGCCCACGGTGAATTCTCCTCTCCATAAACAGCGGGAACCTTGGCAATAATTTGACCGAGATGTTCACCTTCACCCACCTCCTCAACAATGCCGCGATATTTGCCGAAATAACAACAACGTTTGTATTCCGCTAGTTCGACGATGAGTTTTTCTATGTCTGCGTTAACCATCAGAATATCGACCTCGCTAAATTTGCTATACTGCTGCCAACACCCTGAGAACGGGCATTCCGCTTGAGGGTGAAAGCTTGAGAATAGTTAGAAGCTGTTAATGTATGGGTAACTTTGCTAATCAGATAATTGCCGCTTGAGCGTTTATTTGCACCCTGCACCGTAACTACGCGATAGGGTATGAGTACGCCTGTGTAACAATCGGTGAGGATATTACCTGTACCATCGAAAGCGTAACTCAAACGCTCCGCCTCGGCTTGTACCAATCGATCTAGATCTACAGTATCCTCCTCACAGGAATGCAGGATCTGGGTTGCTATGTTCGCTGGTTGTTGAAATGCTTGTTCGTCTCCCAGCAAGTCAAGCTTTCCTAAATCAGATGTGCTTTTAGTTATAGTCTTATCCGTGATACTGAGGGCAAATGCCTGTACCCGCGAAGGTTGCTGGGCATTTTTGTGCTCATTAAATGTTTCTACATTGCGTTCTGCTCCTAGTAAAATCAATGGGGGTAGTTGGTCGGGTTCTGTGGGAAACTTCTTGAAACACCCGATACTCTCACCAGGTTGTTTTCCTGGCAGAACATAGGCGTGCATTCCCTGGCGTCTGGCGATCGCTCGCAACAGTTGCATTTTTGTACCCCGTTGTACTACAACTGGCGTTTGACCGCTATTGGATGGGCGAGTTGTTTCAATCTCAGTTGAGGCTATCTGCTGGACTTGATCAAAGATTTGACTAGCAATCTTGTGGTCTAAAAAATTCTCGAAGCGGAAAATTTCGTCTTCCTGATTCAGGTAAATGCTGTCATCCTGAACCGTAAGGGCGATCGCACTCCGCCCCGGTTCTGAACTCATCTGACGCTGGAATCCGACGATCGGCCCGTCAATTAATGGGACAAATTCTGCATCTCCAACTTTAATTTCCACTCGAACACGAGCAAAGTCAGCCATGAAAACCTCGTCTTCTCCAGTCCAATTGCCCTTTTCATCAGTGCAAATGGGAATTTGAATACTGGCTTCCCATGCCATATCAACTTCCTGTTCCACAGTGATATCTTCCACCCGATCCAATTGCTCACGGGTAGCAGGCTTGTTGTCGAAAAACATTCGGTAGGCAATATCAGGCATTATTTCACCGGAACCTTAATTACTCGCAGTGGTTGTTTAACTAATTCATTTGCATCCAACTCAGAATTAGCATCGGCTATATGCCAAAACATTGTTGGGTTTTGATACTGACGTTGAGCGATGATATCCAGACGGTCATTGCCCTTAATTACGATAGGTTCACCATTCACATCGGCAAGTCTTCTCAAAGTCAGCGCTTTGACTGTCCGACCGTCTTTGATAACAATATCTACGACTTTTTGACGAAAATATCTTGAGGTTTCTAAAAACATTTATCCCCCTGAATACAATTTTTTTATGAATTTATAATGACTAAAATGGCACTAATTCAATTGCTGCTTGCACAGTGTTCGCTAAATTCAAAGCTGCTTGAGCATCCTTGGCAATTTGGGAGTATTTCAGTGCCCCTTTGCCAACTTTATCGTTAGAACACCTGTCGATATGATTAATAGTCTTCAAACTCAGAGAAACTTCTGCTCGAACGGGATTCAGTAATTGGTCGTATTGTTGCTCAGTAATGCTCATGGATTGAATGGTTACAGGCAAAACTTTGGTTGCACCCCAAATAAATAGAATCTGTGGATATTTTTTTCTAGGAATTGGTTGCTCAGAAGAATCGCCACCAATTCCTAGAGCATCACCAATTGCATCGATTGCTGCACCAATAAAGCCACCATTTTCGCTGGGATAAACCATTTTTTCTAAGGCTGCTAGTTGCGGGCCAATTCCCAATGTTAACGCCAAGATATTACCTGAATTCAATTGTTCAGCGGCGTCAAATTCAGCTTTGAACGAGATTGTCTCGGTGGGAATTTCGCCAGCCTGATTCGTCTCCCGCGCCGTTCTACCGCTTGGTCTTTGAGGGATTTGGATGGCACGTGACATTGTGTCGGGATTGAATTGAAAAATTACAACGTTGGGTATTGGCCCTAGAAAATCTGTACCATATTCAATTAGCGCTCCCCTTAAATAAGGCATTGCTTTTATCCCCCACCATTCTGATTTTGGATTAATCCGCTTGTTTATCTATCTCCAATTTCCTGTACAATTGCCTGAGTTACTGCACTGGTGATCGCACTTTTTAAGTGATGAGAATTTTGACCATTTGTAGATTTGATGTTACCCAAATTAATAGAGTCGATATTGATAACTTTATCTGGTGTAAAAAGACTTTGGTATTCAGCAAGTCTTACCAGCAATTCCTCACCCAAACCTGCAACTAAAGTATGGGCTGAATCATCTGTAACTCCTTGAAGGCGAATTGCCAGTCGATCAATAGTAATCTTTGGACTTTTCATTTTCAATTCCTTCGATAATCTTGGCGTAGGAGCCGAATTGCTCCAGACTCACAGAGCGATGTAGTTTGTCATACTCCCGTTTAATTGCCACAATCACCCGTTCCATAGTTAATAGTGGGGACTGGTTATGATTGGGAGTTTGTAAACAAGCATTGAAAATAATCGAACGGATATGTCCGCCAGCTAGTTGAAATTGTCTAGCCAGAAAATCAAAATCTAGTTGCGAGGCATCAACTTGATCGGGAATAACTCGCATCCAAATTTGTTTTCTTTCCAGCACATCGGGCAGTGGAAAATCAACTATGTAACGCAATCTCCTTAAAAAAGCTTCATCCAAATCTTTCTTACGGTTTGTTGCCAAAATTGCCAAACCTTTAAACCGTTCCATGCGTTCTAGCAAGTAACTAATTTCTAGATTTGCGTAGCGATCGTGAGCATCTTTTACTTCGGTTCGCCGTCCAAACAAAGCATCAGCTTCATCAAAAAAGAGAATTGTGTCTGAGATATCTGCTAAATCAAACAGCCTTTTGAGATTTTTCTCGGTTTCGCCGATATATTTGTTGACAACCTGAGACAGGTCGATGCGGTACATGGGCAGATTTAGCTTAATCGCCAGAATCTCAGCCGCCATTGTTTTACCTGTACCAGGCGAACCAGCAAACAGCACGGAAATGCCACATTCATTCCAGGCTCTAGCCGTTCCCCAGCGATAATGAACTTTGGTGAGGGACTTCATCGCCTGATAGATTTCCTCGAATAAAAGTTTTTGTTTGGGAGGCAGCACCAATTCTTTTTCTGTAAATCGAGGCGTGACAGACTGAGCTAATTCACCGATATCCAGATCTAACTCGGCTCTGCACGCTGCGATTAAATCGGTTTCTGTAAGTTGCCCGGTATGTTCTTGCAATCCTGCACAGATTGCCTGAATAGTTTGTTTTTCGTAGCGAAATCGGCGAGAGCATTCGGCAATAGCTTTGTCTAATGCCTGGTTTGGAGGCGAGAGTGCTTGCTTCCAGCAATTAATGCGATCGCTATAGGATAAGTTTGGTACATCAATTATTGGCAGCAGCAGACTTAAGGGAATTTCGGCTAGATCCTTGCGTTCGCGAATGCCGAGGAAAATTGTCACCGGAATCGATTGCAGAGACAGCAGGTAGCCATAGGGATGAGATTTTTCGCAGGTTCGAGTGCAAACAAAATCGTCAGGTATGTATAAATCTACGCCATGCAACCAGCACAGAGTCGCCACAGAACGCAAATAATCGCTGCTGTCGCATAAGGTTGGATTTCCCTGGAGTTCTACAATCTGTCTTTGGGTGAGTTGAGCTATTCCCTGGATAATTTCGGCGTAATCTGAACCACTTGCACCCCGCACGGGGACGATACGTAGGGCATCATTGGGTTTGGCATTCAATCGGTTGGCAACTATACGGGTGCTTTCAGGCAGACGGGGACAATCAATAGTCAGAGGCGCTAAAATCTGGGGGAGTGACGAATGGGGAAACAGCAGGCGGTTGGCAATTAGGGGGGGTGTTGTAATTGGACTGTGCCAATCGATGGCGGCTTGAGCATGGCTGGATTGTTGCAACAATCCGTAACGCCATAATGAGTGAGCGGGGTCTGCGATCGCCAGCACCTTTTCTGGCTCATCCCACAGTTGTTGAGCCAGCGCCAAAGTAGGCTGTGTGGCATTTACATCATTTAGGCAAGCAGCAATGACTTCTCCTACGGCATTATCAAAAGCCACTGCCAGTCCCAAAGCCAAAATAAACGCGGCAGTGTCATCTAAATTTAAGGTTGCGACTACCCAACCAAAAGACCCCCTTACCACTGGATGCTCAACATGTGGCAAATCTACCCGCAGCTTGTCGGTTAAATATTTGCCAGTTAGATCGGTTTGGTAGAATTGACATTTTTGTTCCCAGTAGCGACTCATATCGAGACTGGCGGTTAATTTGTCACCGATGTTAGGCAGTGCAGAATTAATTGATGGAATTAGAGATGGGGAATTTTCCCCCTCTCCCCCTCTTAATTGCCGCCAGCGCCAGCAAATCTCTCGTCGCAATCTAATGGTGACTTGCCGCAGCCAATAGTTAGCACAGACATCCTCAGCAAGTAGACCAGGCGAAAAGGTAATAAATTCTTTTTGGTTACTGAATGTGTTCATGGTACTACTAGGTCTACTTCTGGACTATTTTTTGCTTGCTGACCGTTCACCCTGAGAATCACCCGATACTTGCCTGCGGGTATGGGGTTTTCCTGTTTGATAGGTACGCGCCTGTGAGTTTGGGGTGTTAATGTTGCTAACTCATCAAACAGCTTCACGACGCTGCCATTTTGATACAGCGCTACAAAAACGTCATCTTCGTCTGTTCCCAGTAACTCACCCGTCAAGTCAATGTTGCCGTAGATTTTCGATGCTGGATCTCCTGGGTTTACACGAGCAAGGTTATTTGGTACGACGCTAGTCAGCAGTGGTAGGAGGTTGCCCACCAAAAGATTGCTGGCACGCTTGCGTCCGTTGGGCAAGGTTTGGATTACAGACACTGGATGGCTGCCAGCAGAAATAACATTCCCGCCGCTAATCGTGCCATTTATCAAGCATTGCAAGGTATCCGATGACTGTCCGGTGATAGGTAGTTCTATAGTGCCCAGACGTACAGACAAATTTGCCAGATTCAGGTCGCTTCCTCGAAGGGTAATAGTGTCTCCGGGTGTAAATTTTGGAGGAGCGATCGCACTCAGCGTTGGCCCGCCAAAGGGAAACACGGAAATCTGGATTCCCTTTTCACCGATGACCTCGTTAGCGAGATAATCAATTCCCACCAATAGGGAATAAGACGACGGTTCGCTCGTAGCAATCATTACAGGTCTGATTTGAAAGGCGACGGAACAGCGGTATTTCTCCTCCGAACCCTGCATTAATTTCGAGAGCAGATCCGCCGAAGCCTCATCAAAGGTAATCTTTAATACTTCAGGATTATCTTTAAGGGCGTTGAGTGTAGTTAGAGAACCGCTCAAAGGCAGAAAGGCCAGTTCTTGCAGCGCCCGCATTCCTTCGCCCAAGAATTCATGAGCTTGGATAGTATCACTTTCTCCTTGCTCATCAAAAGCAGTCAGCAGATACTTCAACACCAGCCATAATGGTGCAGGTTGTCCCTCATCCAATGATTTATTTCTCAGGCTGGCGTCTAACTGAATCTCATAAAGAAACAGATTCAGCCTGGGATTAGTCACGTTAGGGGGTGGTTCTGGCTTACCAACGGTGACATCGTTTACTGTCACACCTGGATGAACGTGCAGGCGATCGCGCAACAAGCGTGTCACTGCACCAATAGCTTTTCCTGTATCTGCAAGTGCCATTTTGCACAATCCTATCTCAGTCTCAGATAATGTCGGTTCAGTCTAGAACTTTGAGGTTCTGGCTTGACAAACGGTTCTGATTGTGTATTCAAAGTCATTGGTTTAGGAAGTTCCTTTGGAGGTTCTTCGATGGTGATACTAATCGTGCCAATCGATAGGCTAAACTCTTGAACTTCCGGGATTGGGAATTGGGGAACTCGGGGCCCCCACGACCGCAGGGAGTGGGGATTAGGGGCAATGGGGGTTGGGGATTGGGGATTGAGGATTGGGGGTTGGGGATTGGGGGTTGGGGATTGGGAACTGGAAAATATGGAATTTTGAATTTTCTCCCCCTCTTCCCCTCTTCCCATCTCCCTCTCACCCCTCCCCTCCTCGACTTCTGGCGTTCCCGTCACCCAGTCGCGCACCGCCTGCCAATACACCTGCTGAATTTCATAGGAGTTAACTTGCTCAGAAATTAAAGGGGATGGGAAATCGGCTTCTGTGCTGTCTGCTTGAGTTTCCTTTGTTAGGGTTTCTACGGTTGGAGGTGTATCAGTTATACTTCTGCGGCTGCTGTTAGTAGACACTACTTGGTTTATTGATTCTCTGACAACAATGTCCGGCTGTGGACGCAGGTTTTCTGATGCAGGTTGACTTTCTTCGACGTTAACAACTGTAAGTTTTGGTAGATCCGAGTGCGGCTGCAACTCTGGTATCCTTTCAGGGGAAAGAATATTAGGTGTTGGCATTGTCTCGGGTTTTGGGGTATTTGGCGGCAAGCGATTGCTTTCTACCTCTGCTGTCAAATCCTCAGTCATCAGTTCTGGTTGAGCATTAATTACTACGTCTTGCTCAATCTGCATAGGCGTGACTGCATCGTTTCCCGCAAAACTCGTAGCCGACGACGGTTGAAGCACTTCCAAAGTACCGTCGCTAGTGCCTGCGATCGAGATTCCCGTTTGTTGAAGTACTCGCGCAAAGTACCCGCTCATCGATTCTCCTCCTTCTCAATCAGAGCTAGATATCGAGAACGTCGCCAAGCCGGAACGGCAAACACCTCTGCTTCACTCCAGTGATAATGTGATGCCAGACGATGCACGCTTCTCAATAGATTTTCTTGAGCGTGGTGCAATCTTTGCAATGACAACTCACCTAAATCTAAGCCGTGTTGATTCTGCGTTTCACAGTAAGGACAATTCACCAGCAACGTAAAATTCACCAATGGATCTAAGTCAGCCATTGTTTCATCAATAGCTTGCACCCACTCGTCCGGTACAATACCTGCTGGCAGGAATCTGGATTTTTCATGCTCTGCAAGCAAATTTTGAATCATCACCTGCACCGCCGCTTTTTCATCTGTGAACGATTGACTCAGCCATTGCAGTTGCTCGCGTCCCGTTGGTTTTCTGATAGCTACGCTGTCGTTTCCTATCCGCACCCTAAGTTCCATCTGAGAACTTTGCTGCTGAATCTCAATTAATTCCTCAATTGTTAAATTGATTTCCATCTGCTGGCGACACGCCTGATTTAAGCAGCGAAAGCTCACAGTTAGTTCAGATGCACCTGCAAGCGTGGCAAGAATTAACAGACATTCAGTGCGTTTGCCAATTTCCAGTTCCCAAAAGAAGTTACGATCTATTCTCCGGGTAGCACCGAAGGCATCACACCTTTTGCAATTGCTATCTCTGGTACAACACTCTAGAATCTGTGTTTCCAAGTAAGGGCGCAATTTCTGGTTGAAATCGATATTTAGATCTTGTTCAAACCAGCCAAAAGGACGGAGAAATAAATTGCTAATAGCAAACTTGTCTTTTATTTCTTCAGGGATTGCTGGAAAGGGGTGCTGTCTATCTGTGTTGCTGGAAAACATTTGAATTCCCCAAGGGGGTTGACCAATCACAACCAATCTAAAATCCAAAATCCAAAATTGATTAGCTAGCTGCTGGAACTGGGCTGGCCTCATCCGGTTCTTTTGTATCTGGATCGCGTTCCCAACCTTCAATTTCAATCTTGATGCTCTCAACCGCAATGGCATTTGCACTGGCATCTAGGACGGGAACCGCTGTGAACTCGCTCACCCAGCATTTATGCAAAAAATAACGCAGGGCGACGTGTCCTTTTTCGTTCATCACCTCCAGGATCAACTCTTTTTTGTAATTCACCAAGTCCATCGCCGTGTCACCTGCGTAAGGATGCACCATGTTTGCCCACTTTTCAAATTCCAAATCGTGGGTAATGCCTCTTTCCATCGTCACGGCGTCGTAGGTAGTGCGCCCTGGCGACTTGGTATCAGTGCTGTTATCACCCCCTGAGCGATAGGTAACAACTTGTGTAGTCCGCTTGAGGGCGCTGACTTTAGAAACGCCTAAAACAGTTTTGCCATCCACCGCCGAAACGACCCTAAACTTATAATTTTTGTACGGATCTACGCGATGGGCATTCTTCGGAAATCCTGTAGCCATTAGTTGTCTCCTGAAGTCTTAAATCAGACCAAATCGCCAGCAATTTGCTGGATTTTGATAATCACAAATTCGGCTGGTTTGAGGGGTGCAAAGCCAACTACAATGTTGACTATGCCAAGGTTGCGGTCATTTTGAGTTGTTGTCTCACCGTCGCATTTGACGAAAAATGCTTTGTCAGGCGTACTGCCTTGAAATGCACCTTGGCGGAAAAGCCCCATCATAAAAGCGTTGAGATTAAGCCGAATTTTTGCCCATAAGGGTTCGTCGTTCGGTTCAAACACGACCCACTTCGTACCGCGATACAGCGATTCTTCAAGGAACAGTGCCAAGCGCCGGATGGGAATGTATTTCCAGTCGGCGATCGCATTATCATCGAAGCCAGTGCTGGTACGAGCACCCCAATTGACGAAGCCATTGGGAAAGCTACGCAGGCAATTGACACCGAGTTTATTCAAAACGCCGTTTTCTGGATCTGTGAGGTTGACCTCCAGCCCGACAATGCCACTAATGCTGGCTTCGATGCCGGCTGGTGCTTTCCAAACGCCGCGAGTTGCATCAATGCGAGCCATCAGCCCAGCAATGGCTCCCCCCGGGCCAATGGTTTTTACTAAACCGTTGGCGTTGTATTTTAGGCGAGGATAAAAAATTGCTGCGCGATCCTGCACCAATAGCGAACGTAAAATGTTTACTAAAGTTGTATTATTTACAACTTCTGGTCTGCTGTTTTTAGTCCAGCTAGCGGGCGCATCAACTAAAAGAAAGGCTCGATGCTGTTTGCAATAATTACTTGCTGGCCCTAACAAGCTAGTGTAAGTATCCTCTATAACTTCTTCGTCTCCTGGAATTACCATCAAATTAAACAAATCCACGGAATCTAGGGCGTGAAAGCCAGTCTGAGCTAAAGGATTGCCCACATATTCGGCTAGTTCAGGAGCTGTCCCATCACTACCATCGTCAGCAGGAGTAGCACTGCTGAAACTGCCTGTGCCGGAACTTCCCAATGAATATTGACGCACGTTCTTAATCAAGGCACTGTCAATAGCGGCGATGGCTGGCGTTGTCGTTATGCTTGAGGGTTGATTGTTATGGGTTCCTCCCTTGGCTATTACAGCCAAGTGATAGCCCCAAACTTCGGCACGCCAAGGCAATTGAGCATCATTGATGGCCTTGGCAATAATTCGCAGTTTTTCCCGCACACCGTCATTGTTGCCGTTGGGACTGTTGGGGACTGTTGCACTTTGGTACCACCTATCAGTGCCAGCAGGATTGCTAGTGACTAAATTTACTGCCACGCTTGCACCATCAATAGCGATCGCTGTCAGTGCATTTTGTTGCAAAGCAGCAATTTGATTGATGCTTGTTAAGTCCCCTGGTGTGTTTACAGATCCCAGAATTAAAAATGTCGCATTTGGTGCGGGTCGAAAGTTGCTCCAGCGCACGGCTTCAATGCCACCTTGATCGATACCCAACATCAGTGCTGCCGAGATGTCGTTGGCAGCAGCCCTACGAACGCGCACGCTGGAAGTATTGCCGGAGTTAGCAGTAATGGTTAGTAAGTGACTAATATCCGTGACATCGACCAATGTACAGGTAACGCTGTGAGCAGGACTGAAACTGCTCAAAGCGGCATCAATCTTGCCTTTAATGTGAGTTTGGATTGCATCGATATCTGCCGGAATTGTCCAAGGACTTAAATCTACAACAGCAAACGGTGAATCATTGACGCTGATTTCAAATGCGGACTGGCGAGTATTGGCTCCTCCAGGATTAATCAAATTATTTAACGTGGTCTGTACCGCATTAGCATTAGCACCTAAAGGTCTGCGTCCTTGAGAGAATCCAGCGAAACTGTTGCCTATAACATTAATATACGAGTTTGGCAGCAGGCTGCCTGGAGGCGCTGGATTTCGCATATCTGGGTGCAAATCCAGATCGATCAAATCGGAACTTTGGGTCACAAAAGATGGAGCAAAGCGCGGCGAGGTCGGATTCATCGACAAACCCGTAAAAGGCTCGGTAGCTACCGCTACCCCACCCTCCTCTTGAATGACTCTCAAATTAAAAGTTTCATCTGGGTTGGTGGTGTTGTAATCAACCTCCATACGTACGGTGTTAGCCCACGTCCCCTCAGCTTTGGCAGTAGCGACCAAGACATTTTCCCCCCTGAGGGACTTTAAGGTGACTTTGGCTTTGTTAGCACCTTTTGCCAGCCTAACTACATAACAATCTGTGCCTCCATTCATAAAAAACTGCATGACGCTGGTGGCAAGATCGCTTTTGGGATGAGGTTCGCCAAACTGCCGCACGTAATCGGAAGGGCTGAGAATTCTGATCGCTTTGTTCATCAGTCCCTTGCTGGCACGACCGAAAAACGCGGCGATGGATGTCGCTACACCAGTAATTGTATTTACTCCACTTGGGACTTCCTGAATGTAAACGCCGGGATAACTTACCTGTACCATTACTTATTCCTTATTTAATTGCTATAAATCTCTTCAAGTATTAATTTTCAGTGTGGTTGCTAATTCAAGGCACATCAGCCACATCCACCGCGATCAGGTCTTGTAACAGCGTGTAGAATTCGGCAAATGGACCGACTTTAGTACCACCTCTGACAGCAACGTGACGGCTGGTACAGGACAATTGAATAGTCACGAACTCTGAAGCAACATCTGGATTAATCTTTTGTCCTGTAAACTCTGGGAGTGTCCAGAAGCCTTCGGCACTGGCTAATTGTACTAGTGCTTTCACTGTCAATGGAGAAAGGGGATTGACCCTAACGTTCGTACGCCCTTCTGCTGCGATCTGACCGTCCGAAAAAATCATTACAGACTGAGATAAGATATTACCACCCTCAACCCCGAATTCAATCACTGGCCCTTGCACCTGTGTTAAGTCTGTGCAAGGCTTTGGTGAGTTGATAAGTGAAGACATTGGTTTTTCCATAGTTGCTTTTTCCTACTGGATAGAGGAATGCATTATGCTTTGGAACTATGAGTTATAATTGTTATTCGGAGCTAGTTACCAATTGCTTTTTATGGTGAAGTAAATTTGTGGTTGTTAAGATGGTTCTCACTTAATTGTGTGATTTGCCAAAGCTCTAATGAAAAATTTTCTGCAAGCGCAAAGAGCCACTTATCACGGAACCTTATAAAGCTGTTATATGAATTTTTTTAACAGAGCTAAGCGATAGATTTGCTTTGCTGGAGCATTCGTCATTTAGCTTTGAATCGTCTATTTCATAAGTAGCAACAGACTTTATCATGTGTCCATATATAAGAACTCACAAGTTTTTCATTAGTTAAGCTCACAAAAGTTCTCATAAATTCAGATTGCAAATATCGAGGTTAGCCTTAAATCATTTTCTGCTTTTGTTTATAGGTGATTGAGGGGACAGAAGACTTTTGAACTTCAGCAGCAGACACTGAAGATCGTGTAGAAAAAGGCAACGGAACAAAGGTGAGAATTAGAGTATCTCTTTAGGGTACAACTTTGTGCGGTCAAGTTAGGGAAAAACCCCTTACGCATGAAATGAATCATGGAATTTGAAGAAGTATTCAAAGCTTTAGATGCAATTGTCTTCGCCAAGGCAAAAAGACATCTAAAGGATGTGGAAAGATTTGTTCTTTGGGGAGCTTGGCTGGGGCAGACCTATGAAGAGATGGCAGGGGCTTCCAATTACCGCTATACTCCTAGTTATCTAAAACAGGGTGTGGGTCCTAGATTATGGAGGCTAATTTCAGAAGTGCTAGGGGAAGAGATCTGTAAGACAAATTTCCGGACAGCACTAGAGCGACAAACGCAATTAGGAAAAACTTTACAGACCGAAGAGCCTGATTTGGATTTGTTTGAGGAAGAGCATGAGGAACCCACCACCAACAGAAACCAAGACTGGGGAGAAGCGATTGACGTTTCCGTTTTCTACGGACGTAACGAAGAACTGGTGACGCTAAAGCGATGGATTGTTGAGAAACGCTGTCGCCTGGTAGCACTGTTGGGTATGGGGGGAATTGGTAAAACTGCTCTGGCGGTAAAGCTAGCAGAACAAGTACGGAGTGAATTTAATTACCTCATTTGGCGATCGCTGCGTAATGCTCCATCCATTCAAGTAATACTGACTGAACTGCTTCAATTTCTTTCCCATCAGCAACAAACCTATCTGCCTTCAACCCTAGATGGAAAGCTAGCCCAATTGATCAATTACCTGCGTCAATATCGTTGTCTGCTAATACTGGATAATGTAGAGACGATTCTGCGTAGTGGCGATCTGGCTGGATACTATCTTGAAGGATATGAGGGATATGGTGAGCTACTAAGATGCGTGGGAGAGGTGCGCCATCAAAGCAGCTTAATATTGACGAGTCGTGAAAAACCCAGAGCGTTGGCATTCCTGGAAGGAGAAACACCTGTTCGCTCCTTAAAACTGATGGGTCTAAAGGAAGCAGAAGGGCGAGAAATCTTTAAAGTCAAGGGTTCTTTTGCAGGATCGGAAGATGAATGGAAAATCCTCATTCAACATTATGCAGGGAACCCACTAGTATTAAAGATGGTTGCTCCAGCAATACAAGCTTACTTTGATAGTAGCGTTTCTAAATTTGTTGAGCTTTTAAGCCAAGAGCAATTTGTTTTTGATGACATTCGCAATTTCTTAGAGACACAGTTCAATCGTTTGTCAGATTTAGAAAAAGAGATTATGTACTGGCTGGCAATTAATCGAGAACCAGTTTCGTTACAAAAATTACAAAATGGATTTTTACCAAAGGTATCTCTGAGCACATTAATTGAAAATTTATCATCCTTAGAACGAAGATCTCTGATTGAAAGAAGTTCAATAGGTTTTACCCAACAAACTGTGATTATGGAATACATCTTAGCTGGACTTTAGAGACTTGCAGTTCTTGGCAGCTTTTGGTGACTGCCACTGGCTAGCGATCGCCCATTGGGACTAAATGCGATCGCGGTAACGGCTTAGTCGTGTCTAGACAGTGTTTATAATACCAATTTGATGAATGCTTACGACAGATCCTCGATCCCCCCTAGCCCACGGCAGTTTTACCCTGCCTTAAGCCGCGCTGCGCGCGTCTACATGGGGGGCTGCGGAGTCCCCACGCAGTGGGGTTGGGGGGAGAGACCCCCTATAAGTAAGTGCGCGCTGCCTCACCACCGCACTGGCTCCCCAAGACCGCGCTGCCTCCCCTTCAAAAGGGGGGAATCCAATCTAATTTGTATTCGAGCGATCGCAACATTGGAAGTTGTTGGTAGTTCTTCTTCAGCTGCTCTAGCGCTGCTTCTGTTTCAGTTAACAGTTGTCTAATCAATTCTGCAGGCGTTGCTGATTTGAAGTATGAATTTGATTTTGTCATGCTGAGTGTAGCGCAGCGAAACGAAGCATCTGTCAAGATTCTTCGCTCCACAAAGTTCCGCACCCTGCACCGTAGGGCGCAGCCCTTCTCGTAGAGTAGCCGCACCAAGCGTCTACAGAATGACAATTCATATCTTGATTCAGCAACGCCATTCTGCAAAAGCATTGGCGATCGCACTGTAAGGAATATTGCGCACCAATTCCAAAACATCGGTGGTAGGAAACGGCAATTGTCCGGTGAGTAGTTCGTAGAAACTAACGTCCAATGAATGAAAACCTGTACGATTGTTAAACGAACACTATTAATACTTGAGAATAATGTCAGTGAGATTATCACCTGCAACAAGTTTTATAATAAGATTTATCCTCTCAAAGTCAGAAATTAATGGTTTGGGCAGTAGGATATAAGTTGCAGGGCGATAAGTATATTATCGAACAAGTCCTGGGACAAGGAGGCTTTGGGGTTACTTATAAAGCACGGCATAGGTACTTAAATAATTTAGTAGTGATTAAAACGCCTAATGAAAGTCTGCGACATGACCCAGAATACCCTAAATATGTAAAGCGATTTCTTGAAGAAGGGCAGCGATTAGAAAAGCTTTGTGAAACTCAACATCCTAATATAGTGCGTGTCAGGGATTTGTTTGATGAAGGCGGTACATATTGCCTAGTGATGGATTTTGTTCAAGGCGAGAGTTTGTTTAATTTAGTGCAGCGACGGGGAGCGTTATCTCCACAAGAAGCAGTCAACTACATAAATCAAATTGGCGAAGCTTTGAAGGTAGTACACCAAGCAGGGTTAGTACATCGCGATGCTCATCCTGGTAACATCATGGTGCAGCAGGATGGTAGAGCAGTTTTAATTGATTTTGGCATTGCTGGCGAAACTGTCCCCATCACAGTAAGTTCAAAGTTTTTTGCCAATGTCGCCTTTGCCCCTTACGAGCAGATCGGAGGCGGTCGCAAGCCTAGCGTCGATGTTTACTCTCTAGCTGCTTCTTTATACTATGCAGTTACAGGTCAACGCCCGGCAACATCTCTTGACCGCAAACTATACAATACTCCACTCATTCCACCGCAGCAACACGTCTCAAGTATCAGCGATCGCTTGCAGGCAGCAATTCTCAAGGGGATGGAACTCGAACCCCAAGACCGACCCCAGACCATGCAGGAATGGTTGGAAATGCTAACTCCCATACAGGTTTTAACAGTTTGGTTGCCAGGGTATCAACTCCAGGGTGGTAAATACATTCTCAACAGAATGATCGCTCAAGGTGGTTTTGGCGTTACCTATTTAGCTAGGAGCGATAAAGGGGAACAAGTTGTCATCAAAACTTTGAATGAAACAGTGCAATGCCGGCCTGACTTTGCCAAATTCCAGGAAGATTTTGTCAGAGAGGCACTACGGCTAGCCAAATGCAGTCACCCTCATATAGTGCGGGTTAACGATGTATTCCAACAAGGGCTGTTGTGGTGTATTGTGATGGAATACATTCAAGGGAAAAATCTTGCAGATATAGTTGCCAATCGTGGTATTTTGCCAGAAGCTGAGGCAATAGGCTACATCCAGCAAATTGGAGAAGCCTTAACAGTGGTTCACAAACAAGGCTTGTTGCATCGAGATGTCAAGCCAGCAAATATAATCATACGTGCTAATCAGCCGGAAGCTGTATTAATTGATTTTGGCATTGCACGGGAATTTACGCATGATTTAACACAACTGCACACGGCAAACTTATCCGATCGCTTTGCACCGATTGAGCAGTATTTATCAGTAGCGAAACGGGGTGCTTATACTGATGTTTATGCTTTGGCAGCAACGTTGTATTTTCTGTTAACAAAAAGACTGCCTCCACCTGCTCCACTCAGGGCTAATGGTACGGAAGTATTAGAGCCACCACAGCAGATTAATCCCAGTATTAGCAACAGAGTGAATGAGGCGATTCTCAAAGGAATGGAGTTAAAGGCAAACAACCGTCCGCAATCAATGCAGGAATGGTTGCAATTGTTGAAGGAGCCTGGTAGCCAAAATCACACTAACCTGTCAAAAACCCCATCTTCGCCACCATCACCAACTGCCTGGTCACGGCGTAGAGTTATTCAAACTACTGGGTTGATAGCTGCTGGTTTTGCTGCAACAGTAGTAGGTCAAAGAATTTTTTCTAATACTTCTAATCAAACTTCGCGAGAACAACCTACTTCACCAACCCCCACCAGTAATACTCCAACATCTTCCCCAACAAATGCAACCGTCAAGGAACAAACCCTACAAACCTTTTATTTTGAAACTGTTAGCGTTGATGTATTGGGAAACATCACCAACCGTCAAAACCACCAAGCAAATTATTTTGTAGAAGACTTGGGGAATGGTGTCACCTTGGAGATGGTACAGATACCAGGTGGTAAATTTCTGATGGGTTCACCGGAAAGAGAACAAGGAAGAAGACCAGACGAAGGGCCGCAACATCAAGTAACAGTTCCTGGGTTTTTCATAGGTAAATATGAAATTACCCAAGCACAGTATCAGGCAATTATGGGTAATAATCCTTCAGATTTCCGAGGGGCAAAAAGACCTGTGGAAAGAGTGTCTTGGAATGAAGCTGTAGAATTTTGCAGACGCTTAAGCCAGAAAACGGGACGCACCTATAGACTACCCAGCGAAGCAGAATGGGAATATGCAGTTCGTGCAGGAACTACTACTGCCTTTTACTTTGGCGAAACTATTACGACTAATTTAGTTAATTACGACGGAAACTACACTTACGCTGCTGAACCAAAAGGTCAAGATCGCCAACAAACAACGGATGTAGGAAGTTTTCCACCTAACGCCTTTGGATTATACGATATGCACGGGAATATGTGGGAATGGTGTGCCGACCATTGGCATGAAAATTATACAGGAGCGCCCACAGACGGCAGTGCATGGGTAGATGAAAACAATAACGACGGGCGGCTGCGTGTACAGCGCGGTGGTTCGTGGTACGGCAATCCGGAGGTCTGCCGTTCTGCCGTCCGCCTCTATAATGTCCCAAACAGCAGGCGCTTCGATGATGGGTTTCGGGTGGTGTGTGTTGGCGTTGCGATCGCAAGCAAATAAAAAACAACGCTAGACCTATAAATTTGGCATTTGTAAGAGGGAACAGGGAATAGGGAATAGGGAACAGTTTGATATCCCATGCTTAAAAGCTCTTGATTTAACTTTGACTTGTAAATTAAGTTTTTGACTCGTAAATTAAGTTTTTGACTTGTAAATTAAGTTTTTGACTTGTAAATCAAGTTTTTGACTCGTAAATCAAGTTTTTGATTCGTAAATCAAGTTTTTGATTCGTAAACCTGTTTTTATTAACAAATTTCAGCAATTCTACTCGTATTTATCCTGTCTGCTAATCCTAATACTCCAAAATTTCTGTGGCTTCACTCAGGCTAGAGCATCCGCTAATTGCGTATTCTGATGATATATAACGAACTCAGTGTGAAACACCATCAGGATTCTCCATTCCTTATTAAATTTATCTAAAAAGGGAAACTTTATGGCGCAACGCAAACGAAATTCGAGCGCACTGACCAAAGCTGAACGACGGATTGAAGGATTACAGACGATAAACCCTGATCTAGACTTTGGCAATGGGTTGTCAATCGCTACTTACAACACTATGGTTAATGAGTTACGAGAGAAACTAGCCGCCTATAATCAAGCACGAACAATGGTGGATAAGACGCACAATGCCTTAGTAGATGCAGAACGTGCGTTGAATAATTATTCTGAGCATATGCTGCTGAGTGTTGCGTCTCGCTATGGCAAAAATAGTGATGAGTATGAAATGGCTGGTGGAACACGCAAGTCAGACCGACGAAAAGCACGCCCGGTGGTAAACCAAACGGTAAAGCTTGGGGAGTGATTAGCTGAGTAAACACTGATTTGATTCAAAACAAGAAATTTATACGCTCTCATGTAGCAGGGCTGTTTCATTCCCTAAAAGGCTCTGATTTACAAGCGTCTAAGTCAAAAAAATCAGGTGATGAAAAAATCTGATTGGACAAGAAAATGGCGATCGCACTCAAATTTTCTGGTCTTTGCGGTGATTTTTCGCTCACCAACTTCAGCAAATTTTACAGCGAGTACTCTTGACAAAATCCTTACCTGCTCGAATGAAACAGCCCTGCCTAGTATCGGGATCGAGGTGGGGACTGCGTTCTCCTGAGAGGTGAGGCAGAAATAGAACACCACGCGCACCGGGAAGTGAACTTTCTGCCATATCCATCAGCTCGGTGTAGGATATCTGCGGTGCAAAAGTATCTCGATACCAACGCAGAGATCCGCCAGCCGCCAGCGTCACTCCCAAGAGATGATAGCCACCATCGACATGACAGAACAAATGCACCCGACCTTCTGGATCGGGAATTGGGCGATCGCAGGGTGCAAAAATAACTCCCGAAGTGCCAATACTCAAACTACCTCGATTCAGATTGCTCGATGAGATGCCCAAACCAATCGCTGCTGCTGCATTGTCGCCTCCGCCTGCAACCACAGGTAATCCGGCAGGTAGTCCCACACGGGCGGCTATTTCGGATTTCAACCGTCCGGCGATCGCGGTAGAATCGACGATCGAGGGGAACAATGCTGGGTTAATCAGGCTGTGGGGTAAAAAGGGGATAACTTCTGGTTGTCTGAGCGACAATTTGCCCTTGCAAATCAACCGCGATCGCCCGCACTCCTCCTGTACCCAGATCTAAGCTTACTACGACGTCAGTCAATTGCTTCTCCCAAATTCTGAGTCCTAGTGGCAATCTTAACGTGAGCTGACAACGAACAGCATTCGTTATGCCTTAGCCTAATGTTAATGAAACTTCAATACTGGGAATCTTAATAGAAGACTAATCATGACCACAAATCTATGCTAACTACAGAAGGCTCCCAATCCCCCCTACAATCGCAGCACCGCGAAGATTTGCTCCATCGGATCGCGTCACGGATTCGCCAGTCGTTGGAGTTGCAGGAAATTTTAGAAACTACTGCGGCAGAAGTGCGATCGCTGTTGGGAACCGACCGTGTTAAAATATACAGATTTCATGCTGATGGCAGCGGTGAAGTTATTGCCGAATCGATTCACGACAATCGTCTACCTTCACTGTTGGGGCTAAATTTTCCTGCCGACGATATTCCACCCTACGCCCGCGAACTCTTCATCAAATCGCGCCAGCGCGTTGCTGTGGATGTAGTTGCCCAAACAACAACTGGTATGAGCCTGATGGAATATCTCGACTCTACACCAGACGAGGCAGAGCTGCAATTGCGCCATCGTCCGGTCGATCCTTGCCATGTGGAATATTTAACAGCGATGGGAGTTAAGTCGTCAGTTGTGGTGCCAATTCTGCATGACGATCGCCTCTGGGGTCTGTTGGTGTCGCATCATTCCCAGCAGCGCCATGTCACCGAAGCTGAGCTGCAATTTATTCAGGCAGTTACCGATCAAGTTGAAGTAGCGATCGCTCAATCAACCTTGCTCAGCCAGATGCGCGAACAAGCAGAACGGGAAGCCAAAATTAACGAACTCAACACTGTATTGCATCGCTTGCCAACAGTGCAACTTCAAGCTGCCCTGGAAAAAGTAGTTGAAATCTTGCAAGCTTCAGGTGGGCGATTATACTTGATGTCTGAAACTGGCGATCAAGTGGATGAATTCTACGTATGCGGGGAACAGCCCACGGAACTAGTCAACGGCGGTGGGCGGCAAATTGAGCAACATCTGATGTGGCAGCAATATCTGCGCTCGCCTGGTCAAGATATTTGCAAAGTCGAAGCAACTCAGGATGCGGGGCAAGAACTTTGGTCAGCACAGCGGATGCACTCAATGTACCTGTCTGGAGGCGAACGTCCCAATCTCAACTGTTGGGCAATCAATGATATCTACCAAGAACCCATTTTTCGCACGATTGTCACTTCGTTTCAGCCTACGCAAGTGCGAGGGCTGATGATTATTCCCTTGCGTTACGGTAAGCAAGTAATTGGCTGTCTTAGTATCTTCCGCAATGAAATTGAAACCGAACGGCTATGGGCAGGGCGCTGCGATCGAGATACCCGTCAAATCGCAGCACAAATCTCATTTGAGACTTGGCGGGAACTGAGGCGCGGACAGGCAAAACCCTGGACAGAGAACGAGAAGAAACTTGCCGAGACGATCGGCGGACATGTGGTCATGGCGGTGCAGCAATATTACCTTTACAACCAAGTGCAATCACTTAATGCTAACCTGGAGCGGCAGGTGCAGGAACGGACGGCTGAACTACAATATCTGTTAGAACAACAACAAGCTCTTTCCAGCGGAATTGCTAAAATTCGCGCTTCGCTCAAGCTAGGTGCAATTTTCCAAACTACGACCGAAGAGGTTTATCGGCTCTTGCGAGTTGATCGCGTGGTCATCTATCAGTTCAATCCAGATTGGAGTGGTTGCTTTGTTGCCGAAGCTGTTGGAGAAGGCTGGACTAGCCTCCGGCAAGCCCAAGCCACTGATACAGACATCCAAACTTACGTATCACGGAGCGATCGCTGCATTGTCAGTAGCTTTGTGGATGCACCTGTCCCAAACATTGACACCTATCTCCAGGAAACCCAAGGAGGAGAATTTGCGCGGGGCTGTGCTATCAAGCACGTTGATGATGTCGATACAATGAACTTTCCAGACTGCTATCGAGCTGTGCTGAAACAATTCCAGTGTCAAGCATACATTATTGTTCCCATCTACCAAGCAGACAAGTTATGGGGGCTGCTAGCAGTTTACCAAAATTCTGGCCCTCGCCAATGGAAAGACTTAGATATTGCCTTGTTAATGCAAACAGCCGATCAACTGGGTGTTGCCATTCAGCAAGCGGAACTGTTAGAGCAAACTCAACTGCAAACTCAGCAGTTGACTAAAATGCTGGAAGATCTGAAACAAACACAGACCCAGTTGGTGCAAACTGAAAAAATGTCAAGTCTAGGACAACTCGTAGCTGGTGTTGCCCATGAGATTAACAACCCGATCAGCTTCATATATGGCAATGTCATTCACGCTGTAGAATATACCCAGCAATTGCTGGAAGTCGTTCGCCTCTATCAGCAACGCTATCCGGAACCAGATAGAGAATTACGCGATCGCCTCAAAGAGATTGACCTGGATTTTATCGCTGAGGATTTACCCAATTTGCTGTCGTCCATGCAAATTGGAACTGAACGAATTCAGGAAATTGTGCAATCTTTGCGTACCTTCTCGCGGCTCGATGAAGCAGAGTTCAAATTTGTGGATATTCACGAAGGTATTGACAGTACCTTGATGATTTTAGCCCATCGCCTCAAGGCACAACCAGATCGTCCGGCAATTCAAATCATTAAAGATTACGGTCAATTGCCCCTAGTTGAATGTTATCCAGGTCAACTTAATCAAGTATTTATGAATCTCTTGTCGAATGCAATTGATGCTTTGGAAGAGGGACTAGGGGAAGGTTCAGTCCCTTGTATACGTATTTATACTGTAATCACAGATGACGATACAGTAACAATTCGCATTGTTGATAATGGAACTGGCATGAATGAAAAAGTGCGATCGCGGCTATTTAACCCTTTCTTTACGACAAAACCAATTGGCAAAGGTACGGGCTTGGGTTTATCCATTAGCTACCAAATCATTACTGAAGGGCACAAGGGTAAACTCTCCTGCCAATCTGCTCTAGGACATGGTACAGAATTTGCGATCGAAATTCCGATTCGGCATCAATGCGAACCATAAGTATTTGCTGTTATCTTTGTTGTGTCATTTTACCAATCAACAGGCAAACCCAATCTTTCCAAAGTATCGGCATCTTGCAATAATGGTTGAATCTCACTATCTATTTCAATGCGACCTCCAGAAAGCACTAAAGCACGTCGAGTCACTTTGCTTAGCCAATGCAAATCATGGGAGGCAATTAACATCACTTTTCCCTGCCACTGTAACAACAATTGAGCAAAATGACGCCGCCATGCCGGATCAAGACCGTTCGTCGGCTCATCCAAAATCAAAATATCAGGTTCTAAAGCTAAAATTGCAGCAAGGGCAGCAAGGCGTCTTTGCCCCCCCGACAGTTCGTGGGCAGAACGGTTGACGTAAGCTTCTAAACCAAAATTAGCTAACAAATGTCTTGCTTTGTCAATTGCTATAGCTGGTGATACACCATAGTTACGCGGGCCGAAGGTAACATCTTCGAGTATAGTTGGCATAAAAAGTTGGTCGTTGGCATCTTGAAAGCCAAAACCGATTTGACGACGCACTTGAGGTAAGGTTTTTGGTTCTAAAGGGATGCCATTAATCAAAATTTTCCCGCCTTGAGGTTGTTTTAAGCCAATCAGGTTCTCAAGCAAGGTGCTTTTGCCAGAACCAGTTGGCCCCATTAGCGCTACGCGATCGCCTGCATTTAAGGTAAAAGAAATTCCTCGTAAAACTGGTTCACCCTGGGAATAGGCATAAACTAGGTTTTGAACCACTACAGCTTGTGACATTTTGGTTGGTTTTTGGTGGTGATTATTCCAAACAACTAACAACTAACAACTAAGAACAAATGACTAATGACTAATCCAAAATCGCTATAAGAAGCCAAGGTTAAACTAACAGCGATCGCACAAGCTAGCAGAACAACAAAACGCTCTTTGGCTCTTAATGTTGAATCTACTGGTAGTGTTCCTTTATAACCACGAACTACCATTGCTGCGTAAACTCGTTCTGCCCTTTCTAAACTACGGAGATACAAGCTACCAATCATAGCTGCACTGGCGTAACGCAGCCAAGCTGCTGTGCCATTTAGACCTCGGAGTTGAGCAGCACGTTGCATTCGCGTTACTTCTGCTAGCAGAATTTCTATATATTGTCCAGTCAATAACAAATTTTCCTTCAATCCGCTTGGAACGGGTAAACCTTTGAGAGCAATACCAAAACTGTGTGGCGGCAAGGTTAACAAAAAACTATTCATTGTTACCAAACAAATGAGAGAACGAATTAACAGAAAACTAGCTCGTTCCCATCCTAAGGGTAACGCTACAAATGAAAGGAATAATAATTCTGCACCCAACAATCCCGTGAGTTTGCGAATGGGTACGCGCAAAAGGATAGCCCAAATTAGTGCGATCGCGCCATATGCAGCTAGCCAATTCCAAGCCTCATACTTTAATAAAGCTGCCCCTACTACAATCACTAGGGATAACTGTAAACGTAATGGTAGTGAAATTTTAAGCATTGTTCGGTTTCACCACTTTTGCAATGCCAAAGGCAACACCAAAGCAAACAATAGATCCAAAAATTCCCGCGATACTCGTGCCAACAGGGCCTAACCCTTCGATTCCGTAGTCAGCTAAGGGTGTTGGGACTGTGACTCGCACTTGTTCTGCCAAGCTTATGAAACCCAGGTCTTCGGCAACTCTTTCCAAGCCGTCAGGCCATGCAGAGGCTACCAAGGAGAGTAAACCAGAAATCAAAAGAATACTTACTACTGGCACTACCCAGCCTTTGAATTGCTGCTGCGCCCCTGGTAACAAATCTGGTCGCACTGTGGCCAGGTAAGCTAATACACCCCCAGTAATCAATCCTTCGCCAACACCAATCAGGATATGTACACCAGTCATCGCTGGTAAAACCAGTAGTGGAGGTGCTGTTCCAGAAAGGGCTAATTCAATCGCACAAGCTACAGCCGCTACGACTACACTCACGCCAGCAGCAATGCCAGCAGCTAGCGGCAAGCGCCCTCTAGATCCTCCAAATAGCCGCTGTAAGGTATGGGTTAAACTCCAGCCAACCCAAACTCCAATCACTGCCATGTTAAAAATATTTGCTCCTAAGGCAGTAATGCCCCCATCGGCAAACAGCACGGCTTGAATAATTAGAACTGTGGCAATGCATAGTGTACCCGCCCAAGGGCTACCGAGAACGATCGCTGCTAAAGTTCCTCCCAATAAGTGACCGCTAGTGCCGCCTGCTACAGGAAAATTAATCATCTGAGCAGCAAATATAAAGGCGGTAGTTAAGCCGAGAACTGGCGCGCGTCTCACACCAAAAGCATCTTGCGATCGCCCCAAGGCAATACCTACAGCAGCCACACTCGCCACACCGGTAACTGCCGCCACCGGTAGAGAAACAAAACCATCAGGAATATGCATTATGTGCCCCCGTTTATTTATTTGCACAGAGTAATCATTAAAACTGCGGCATCAAATTCATACAAAACAAAATTTACCCCTTATTTGCAATGCCCTCTTGGGGGATTTTATGCTATTCCTTCAGGGTTATTGACAAGAAAATTTGTATAAAATAATTTACTTATGCTGTTGATTGTAAAAAAATAATAATTTCCTCTTTAGCATTCACAAACACTGTGTCAAAAAATACCTAAATGCAGTATTATAAATCACACATAAATCATTTATTAAAAATAAAACTGCAAATACAAACTTAAAATAATTAATTTGACAAATGACCAATGACAAATGACAAATGACCAATGACTATTGACTAAAACTCACGAACTACATTTAACATTCGCTGTCGCAAACGTTCTAAAACTGCTCTCTCTTCAGCAAATTCGTCAGCAGCATATAACATTTCATATATTAAAGGTACTCCTAACTGTAATTCTTCCAGAATGTCACGCTGAGTAAACACATCCTGGGGTTTTCCCTCCAGTACTAGTCGTCCTCTATCCATCACAAATACCCAATCTGCCCAGCGATAAACTAAATCTAGGTCATGAGTTGCCATGACTATTGTTGTCCCAGCAGCATGAATATTTTTCAAAGTTGACATCAGGTGACGAGTATGCATCCGATCTAGATACGCCGTTGGTTCATCTAACAATAATAATTCCGGTTTTAGTACCATCACATCTGCTATAGAAACTCGCTTTTTTTGACCTAAACTGAGATGGTGTACAGGTCTTTGTGCGAGTGATGTTAAATCAAAATCAACTAATGCTTGCTCAATTCGCTGTTGAATTTCTGCTTCAGGCAACCCCAAATTGCACAAGCCATAAGAAATATCTTCTTCAACTGTAGAAGCAACTAGTTGTTGCTCTGGGTCTTGAAAAACTACGCCGACTTTCTGGCGTAAATTCATCATGAACTTTCGGTCATATTGTAGTGGTTGACCTTGCCAATAAATAGTTCCTTTTTGAGGTTTATATAGGCCATTAGCTAATAAAAATAGCGTAGTTTTACCACAACCATTTTGACCAATTAATGCACATTTTTTCTTAGCAGGAATTTTTATTGTGAGACCATTCACAGCCGATTGTTTTGCGCCTGAATAAGTGTAATATATCTGTTCAAATGTGAGTAACCATTCCGGCATTCTGCCCCCATTCTAATGCTATTAATAAAGCAAAGCCAAAAATAGCTTCTATGGTATATCGCTTTGATTGATGATAGTGATGGGGATGCCAAACCCGCAATTCTCCATTGAAACCCCTTGATTCTAAACTTAAGACAACTTGGCGATAGTTTTCTAAACTGCGTTTGAGTAGTTGTCCAATTAACAGTGCTAAACTTTTCATACTAGTAGCGAAAGTACGATAGCCTCCACGAGCCTGCTGAGCAGTCCATAATTCCGAAGCTGTGTTTAACAGCACAAAAATAAAGCGATACATCAGCAATAAAAGCTCAGTTAACAGTGCTGGACAACCAAGACGTCTCAGCGTTTGCAAAAGTTCAGTGAAGGGAATAGTGAGCATGACAAAATACAAGCAACAAAGAGAAGCTAAAGCTCGCGTTAAAATTGTCAATCCCAGCCCAAGACCATTATGACTGATGTATAGGTAATAACCACTAATATTTAATCCCGCGATCGCATCATGTTGTATTAAATCTATGTGAGCTACATCTATACCATTAATAGCTAAAGCTGGCAAGCTGGTTAACCAAAAAAAAGTTGCCACATAGATCAATTTCAAATATATTTTGCCCGGAATGCCTGCATAGATCACTGTCCAAACACTCATCCAGAGTGCAATCAAAATTTGCACGCTTGGATGAGCAAAAGCTGTGACGATTAATAAGGCAGTTGCAAACAGCAATTTTTGTTCTGGTGGCAACCATCGCAAGCGATTAGTGTAGGCTAGTGTGTCAATCTGAATTTTCATTATGATGATTTTGACGTTCTGAGCGCCCTTTATATAGTCCAATTACATAGCCAATCACACCAGCACCCGCAGCCGCTTGCACAGCAAACAATAAGCTTTGAACTTCTGTGCTAGATATTTGAATCAATGAATTAAACCAAGGTTTATATTCAGGCTGTATCTCTTCAATCGCTTCTTGAGCTTTGCCATCTGCACCGCCAAATTCTGCATCTTTGAGTAACACTAGAGGCGTTACAGTTAAAGCCACTACTGCAAGTAGCAATAGCCAGTTATTCCATTTATGATTTTGAATTTTAGTCATTTGTCATTTTTTGTTGTTTGTTGGTTGTTGGTTGGAACAAGTACTAACCACTAACCACTAACCATTCTCTGATTTAATCAGATTCAACGTTTCTAGTTCTTGACGGCCATAGTTAGCTAGCCAATTCCACACCAACACTGTTAATAATCCTTCACTAATTGCTAAAGGAACTTGTGTAATGGCAAAGATCCCCGCAAATTTAGCAAAGGATGCCACAATCCCACCTGTAGTTGCAGGAAATGCCAAAGCTAATTGTACAGAAGTCACAAGATAAGTCATTAAATTTGCGATCGCTGCGGCTAGAAAAATTGCTAATCTTTGCTTGCCAGTTGGCATGACTAAGCGATATATCCAAAAGGCAACAAAAGGCCCGACTATCGCCATTGAAAATGCATTGGCTCCCAGTGTAGTTAAACCGCCGTGGGCTAGCAGCAGTGCTTGAAATAGCAGCACTAGACTACCCAGCACTGACATGGCTAAAGGCCCAAATAGCACTGCTCCTAATCCTGTACCTGTAGGATGGGAACAACTACCTGTAACCGAAGGCATTTTTAATGCCGATAGTACGAAGGTAAAAGCCCCTGCCAATGCCAAGAGTAATTTTAATTCTGGTTTCGCTTGAGTAATGCGTGTTAGCGATCGCAACCCCAACACAAAAAATGGCAGCGCTACTATCCACCAAAATACCGCCCACCCCACAGGTAAAAAACCTTCCATGATGTGCATGGCATAGGCTGGTGCGGCGGCGCTCACTATTTGGTAAAAGCTCAAAATCCCGATGAGGATTAGCGATCCACGTTTAGATGTGATAATGATTCTCGGCACAAACTCTTCCTCGAAGATGTATAAGGATTCAGTTTATATTGACAGCTTCTCTTCTTCAAGTATGATTATCATTATCATATAAGTTTTATCGATATTTCACTCAGCACCCACCCGACTCAGATTTTGTATTCGTGGCTTTGCTTTGATACTTAATCTGGGCACATTTCACCTGTAATTCAAGGTTCTGAATCTTTTGTAAAAGCGACACTCCCCACGCTAGTGAGATCGCAAACTTAATAGTCATACCTAGCAATAGGAGCGTGACTATTCTGGCAGCTTTTTTTTGTTGAGCCTCTCTCTTTTGTTGTTCTTGCAGTCGTGCTTCTACTTCTTTGGCGCGTTCCGCCTCCAATGCTTGTTGCACTTCTTTTCGATCCAATTCTTCACTTTTCGCTAAAAATCGATAATCTAAGTCGCTTAAGCTTTTGCCATGTGCCCAAGTTTGGGCATCAATCAAGGCTTGTCCACGCAAAAGGCGAGATTTATCTTCTTCGTTAGAGGCTATCCAGGCATTGAAGGCTTGAGAGTAGGGGCGCAAGTAAGCTAATTGTTTTTCAACCCATTCGAGGTTGAAAACTTCTTGATAAATTCGGTTTTTTACTTTTATAAAACCCTGCTTTCTTGTCACCAAACCAGACAGCAATAGTTCTACCTGTTCTTGAGTATCATCCACAGGTACGTCAATCCCTTGGAGAATTTGCTGATAAATTCCTAGCAATCTTCCAGCAGATTGTTCTTTTCTCAAGATGCGATCGCGAATTGTCCGTAAATGCTCCGGTTCATCTTGTGATTCCCACTTGTCAATTATGCGCGATCGCACAATACTCTCTACCCAGTATGCTTCAGTGCCAGGAAGAATTTTGAGCTTTCTTGCTACATCATCTAAGGTTGAACTTACAAGTAGCCGACATAGCTTTTGGGTAAGAAAAGGTTGTCCTTCTGTCCAAGCTAATATTTCTTTAAGAACTATCTGGGGATCGCTACCATTTATTTCCAATCCTTGAGCTAGTGGTTTAGCTTCTGCAAATGTGAAGCCATCTATTTCTATAGCTTTACCAATATTAAATGGGGTAGTATGATTTTTATAAGAAATTAAGTCTGAAGGTGTAGCAACGCCAGAAATGGCAAATGTAATTCGATTATATTCGGAAGCAATTGCTCGTTGATTATATAAAAATCGAATCAAGCTAAAAAAGTCATCAACGGGAAAATCAAGGCTTTTAATACTATCAATTTCATCAATAAAGATAAACAATCTTTCGTGAGGAAATTGATCTAGTAGTATCTCCGAAATAAATCGACTGAGTTTCTGAAGTAAACAAATATCGCTTTGTTCTTGCCACCAAGCTTTTAAATTGACTTTTCCTAACAGTTTAAAACCCAACCATAAATCACCTATGACTCCCTTATACCACTGCTGGGGAGTTATATTTTCGCAACCAATATTAGTCATATCAATAGTGACGCATCGAAAGCCTTCCTGTTGCAGGCGATGCTTGGTTCTAACCATGAGCGAGGATTTGCCCATTTGCCTACAACTAAGGACATAGCAAAACTCTCCCTGCTTTAAGGCTTCATAGAGTTCCACATCTGCTCGTCGCTCAACATAACTAGGAGCGTCACAGGTCAGTGTGCCGCCAACTTGGTATCGATAATTGCTCATTGAATTTGAAATGTTAATTTGTTTTGCAGATAAATAAAGAAGTTGGTATGAAGATAGTTTAGAAAATCGATAAAGATAGTCCCATTAATAAATCAGTTTTAAATTTTTTCATTTAAAACTAAATTAACAATAAAACAATTACGTCCCTTTCTTCTCGCTTGAAATAGTGCTTCTTCAGCAGCAGCAATTAACATCTCAGCGGAGTTTTCATGGTTTGGTGTTGCTGTTGCAATCCCTAAACTCACAGTCAGAACCGGAGCAGGAAATCCATCAAAGTGAGATTGAGCGTGGGGGATCGCTAATGCCTTAACCCGATCGCGAATGTTTTCTGCAAGTTCAACAGCAATATCTGTATCAACTTTGGGCAAGATTGCAGCAAACTTTGTCCCTTCATAATGTGCCAACAGATCGGCTTGATATTTCAGGCAGTCGCATATGACATTAGCGATTTTTTGTAAACTGATATTTCCAGCTACATGCCCATGAGTGTCACAGTAAAATTTAAAGTAGTCAATTTCACACAAAATCAGAGTTAGCTGTGAACTTTTTTTCAGCCACAATTGCCACTCCATCTCCAGATACTGTTGGAAGTAGTGGAGATTGACGAACTGAGTTAATGCATCATTTTCATCAATAACAGAGTGTTCTTGTTGTTCTTCTGGCGATAATTTTACAGAAGCATTGACGCTATTTTGCTTGCCAAGCTGCTGGCTAAAATAAAGGCGATACAATTCACAGCTTGGTTGTGCGCGATCGCCATCTAATTGCACCAAACCCATACTTTCAAGCTTGTAAGCGGCGATCGCGTCTAGTTGTACTCTCTCATTAGCAGTTACAACCTGTTGCATAGCTGACATCAATCGTGGTTCAGCTTGGAGTAAAGTCAACAGTTCTCTGAGATGTTGAGCATAAATCCCGGTTGGTGTGGCGGCTGTTCGTAATAACACGTCTAAACTCATTTCTCCCTGACACAGATGATAAAGCGCGAGGTTCACCAGATAGGGATGTCCGCCGATCATCGCTTGTAGTGGTGCAAGCCGTTGTGCTTCTTCCTTGTTTGTTGCCCATTCGAGTCCATAGCGCTGTGCTAAATTTTCTACCTGCTCTAGGGTAAATGGTGGTAGCGTAATTGTTACCCCAACATTAAAAGGAGATTGATTGAGCTTGAGCTGGATATAAATTTCGGTTGTGTGAACTACCACTAACCGCAGTTTTTGCCAAGTCTGATCCTGCTTTGCCTGTTCGTGCCAAAATCGCAGCATTGGCAAGAAGTCGTGGGCAATATTGGGATGTTCAAAAATCCGATGAACTTCATTCAAAGCCAAGACTACGGGTCTGCTATCAATGTATTGCAGTAGATACCCCTCAAAATAAATTTTGCAGCTCACTTTGCTGCCCATCTCAGCATCCCAAAAATCATCTAGACTGGGAAAGAGGTTCAACTGCCTGCTAACGTTGATGCAGAACCAACGCAAAAATTTATCAAGCGAAGCAAAAATGCTTTCATCCGCTTCTTGAAAGTCCAAATAGACTGTATGATAACCCTGCTCTCTAGCGTGAGCAATCATCCTGTTGAGCAGCGAACTTTTGCCCATTTTCCTGGGGGCTTTGATCCGCAGCAAGCAACCAGGCTGCATAATTTCGTTACAAACCAGTTCTTCTAGGGGAGGACGATAAATGTAAATAGGAGAATCTAGTGGTACAGGACCGCTAGGAAAATCCATTTTGCTGACTAAGACTAAGTTTGAAGAATACTTGGCTGAACTAGAGTTTAATGGCAACTCTTGTTCGGGCTGATTCTTTTGCCTGTTTATCCTATTTTGGGGATATTTCCGAAACACTAGATGCAGGTTCTTTTTCGTGACTCTCTCTCCAAGTGCTTCAGAAAGGTCTTGCCACAACTGAGAGCCTACTTCCTTAATGTAGTCGCTACCATAGCCGGAACCCTGCGCCATTTCAAAGTAGGTCTTGCCCAACCACGATTGATGGAGCACGAACCGCTGAATGGAACTGAGAGGCTTGTCTTGTAGAATTCTTTCTACAGCTTCTAGAAGTTCTTCCACGGTTATTCAAGCTTCAACTAATTGTAGATTCACTTATGCCTTTTTACTTAGTAATAATATACATCTGAAGATTTATTTGCACCAAGAAAAAATAACTTTATATGTATACAATTTTTGGTGCGATCATTGTACAGCAAATGTTTTTAAAATTAAATATTTTTTTTAAGATTAGCGTATACGAAGAAAACAGAGAGATTTCTACCCAGGGAATATATCACTTTTTTAGTTTACTGGTTGATATACATCATATAAATTACTACTTAAGATAGATGTAAATAATATAAAAATTAGTGTAAGTAAGACTTAACCTTTTCATAATATAGGGTCAACCTTGCTCAACTTCGTTCCACATCGCCATTAGTTGTTTGGCTTGATGATACCACCATAAAATTAAGTTGTTGTGCAGGTGAACTACTTTCGACAAGTGGCAACATGATTAAACTCGACCAGTTTTTAAAGTTGGTGGGTATAGCTCAAACTGGAGGGCAAGCAAAACTGATGATTAATGATGGTGATGTAAAAGTCAATGGCACAGTTGAAACCCGACGAGGAAGGAAATTAGTATCAAGCGACCAAGTAACCGTAGGAAGGCAAACTTTTAAGGTTGGGGACGTAATCCAATAAATAGTAGCAATCCTATACTCCACCGAATACACCTAGGCTAACTTTACATCGTTGATGAGCGCACTCTGTAAGTTAGTCATACAAGCGCGTTAGTAGTTTTCGGAGATGTCTATCTAAAGGGTTTTCATGTCCTCGATAAGTTTTTACAACACAACCGTTTAAGGTGATGTTATTACTTGTATTCTCAGTAAGTTGAGACAATAACTGTTAAGTTGACAATAGCCTCCTCAGCATCTGACATTTTTCTATCATATTCATCTCTCATACTAAAGATCATAAAGAGTTGATACTGAGTACAGCGATCAACTTGGGGAGTCAAAAAACATGATTGCAAAGCGATCAAAACTGGCTAGAGGCGCGATCGCGACAATGATTGTTTGCTTGGCTGGCAGGATTGATGACACAACTGTGTAGCTGCGATGAAATAACAGTTTCTTTTCATTGATTTATGTTTACTGAACTGTAAAAGGAGATCAAAGCAATGTCCAAAAAAGGATTTGTGCATGCAGCTGTGACAGCAGCCGCGATCGCAACCTTCCTAAGTGTTGATGCTGATGAAGCAGGAGCACATCACGGTTGGAGTGAGTACAACAACCAGCAACCTTTGAACTTGACAGGACAGATTCAACAAGTGAGCTATGAGTCTCCTCATGTGATGATTCAGATCAAGTCTGGTAACAAAATTTGGACATCTGTTCTTGCACCACCCTCTCGCATGCAGCGACGTGGATTGCCGCAGACGGCTCTGCAAGTCGGGCAAACAGTAGGTGTAGTCGGCTATGCTCACCGCAGCGAGTCTAATCAGATGCGGGCAGAGCGAATCATAGTCGGCGATCGCACAGTGGAGTTGCGTTAATGGAAAGTGTTGCAGATACCGACTGGTTGTGGCTGGAGAAAAGTGCATTATCCGTTGCGATTCGCCAGTGGACGTGGGGCTACCCGATCGTTGAGACGGTACACATTTTAGGTCTGGCGATCTTGTTTGGATCGGTTGTCATGTTCGACCTCCGATTGCTTGGCTTTTCCCGCCACCTATTGGTGAGCGACATGGCACGGCATCTTTTGCCTTGGGCTTACCTGAGCTTTGCGATCGTTGCTCTCTCCGGCTTCCTGATGTTTGCCGTTGATGCAAGTGTGATTGCAACAAATCCTGCCTTTCGTCTCAAACTCATACTGATTGCGGCAACTAGCGTGAATGCGGCGGTGTTTCATGGCGGGATTTACCGCTCAGTCAAACTCTGGAACCGGGGAGTCAAAGCTCCTGCGACAGCAAGAATTACGGCTATTTTCTCTCTCATTCTTTGGACAGCTGTAATTGTGTGTGGTCGCCTGATTGCCTATGTTTGAACTCAGACAATCAAGAGTTTCCGATCATGTCTCTGCGTCTGGTACTCTCCGCGTCACCGCGTCCCAATGCCCCCGTGTTCTCCTTGTTCTCCTTGTCCTTTTTTTCATTTGAAGATTACTGAATCGGTGTTCTAGCCGATTTATTTATCTGACACAAAGCCATCTCCTCCCATCCAGCGCCCGATTTGTTCGCGGCTGATGTCTGCAATTGGCACAAAATTAGAAAGCTGTCCTTTATAGATCACCCCAATGCGATCGCACAATGCCAACAACTCATCTAAATCTTCAGAAATCACCAGCACTCCACTACCAGTGTTCCGCATTTCCATTAAAGCTTCATGAATAGTTGCAGTAGCATTAACATCTACACCCCAAGTTGGATGTGCTGCGATCAACACTGCGTGATTTTGCTGAATTTCCCGCCCCATAATAAACTTTTGCAAGTTACCACCTGATAGACTGCTGGCGATCGCATCCAACCCTGCTTGTTTAACATTGAAGGCATTGCAAATTCTACTAGTCCAGGCTTTTAACTTGCGTTGTCGAATTATACCGTGCCGCAGCAACCCTTGACTGTAAGCTGTTAGCAAGGCATTTTCTCGCAAATTCAGATTTGGCACTACACCCACCCCTAGACGTTCTTCTGGGACATATCCCAAACCCAAGCGACGACGCTTCAGAATATCACAATTACCGATAGGCATCTCTCCCAGCAGAATCATTTCTGCCTTAGGACAAATTACTTCACCACTCAAAGCTGCTAAGAGTTCGCTTTGTCCATTACCCGCAACACCAGCAATACCGACAATTTCGCCGCTACGAATCTCAAAATTAATGTGTTGCAATGATACACCAAAAGGATGCTTTGATTCCACGCATAAATCTTTAACTTGCAAGCAAATAGATCCCAGAGATTGGGAAGAAGACGTGGAGAGTTTGGGACGCGGTGACGCCTCCGAAGACGCGGTGACGCGGAGAGTACCAGACGCAGAGAAATGATCGGAAACTCTCGACCTGTCACTGTGTCCCTGCGTCCCCGTGTTCTTGTAAGCATCTTCACCAATCATCATGCGCGCGAGACTCTGAGGAGTTTCTGTCTGGGGATTACACTCAGACACCACTGCACCATTCCGCAATACCGTAGCATGACTGCACAAAGATTGTACTTCTTGTAACTTGTGACTGCTGAACAAAATACTGCAACCACCAGAGGCAATTTGCCGCAATGTTGCAAATAGCTTTTCTATTTCTTGAGGAGTGAGAACCGCCGTTGGTTCATCCAAAATCAACAACTTGGTAGCAACACAAAGACAACGGATAATTTCTACGCGTTGTTTTTCACTCACTGATAGAGTGTGAACTGGGCGATCTGGATTTACATCTAAACCGTATTCTTGAGATAGAACGCGGATTTTTCGAGCAACTCGTGATAAGTCCCATTTTTCAGTAGGGGGAAGCGCCAAGGCAATATTTTCTGTAACAGTAAGGGTTTCAAATAAACAAAAGTGCTGAAACACCATACCAATACCTAGCAGACGCGCCTGCGCCGGACTGGTAATATTAACCTGCTGCCCTTCCCAATAAATTTCACCGCGATCGGGACGCACCAAGCCATAGATAATTTTCATCAAGGTACTCTTACCCGCCCCATTTTCTCCCAGCAGGGCATGAATTTCACCAGGTTGAATCGTCAAATTTACCTGATTATTTGCCAAACAACCAAGATACGACTTGCTAATATTCCTGGCTTGTAAACGGCTTTGGTTCATGTCAATCTCAAATCCAAAATCATTTAAGACTTCCCTTAGGAAGTGAACCCTCTACTCCTTCAACATACCAATCCATTGCTAACTGTTGTTTATCCTCCAAAACTTTACCCTGTGGTACTCGCACTACACCCTTTTGGTCTTTCACCGGGCCATTAAAAGGATGGGCACTACCTTTAATAAATTCCTCCCGCTTTGCCATTACCAATCTCTGCACATCTTGAGGAATTGCTGGATTTAGTGGCGAAATATCAACCATCCCTTGACCAATTCCATACCAAACGTTTTCAGGCTTCCACGTACCATTGATAACAGCAAGGGCTTTATCTGTATAAAACTTGCCCCACTTATTAATGGCTGATGTTAAATGTGCCTTCGCACCAAACCGACTCATATCGGTGTTGTAACCAAAAGCAAAAATACCTTTCTCCTCTGCTAATTGCACAGCAGCAGAAGAGTCAGTGTGTTGTGTCAGCACATCTGCATCTAAATTTACCAAAGCTTGTGCAGCTTCTCTTTCTTTAGCTGGATCGTACCAACTTTGTACCCACACTACTCTCAGCTTTGCCTTAGGATTTGTCGCCCGCAGTCCCTGTGTGAAAGCACCTATCCCCCGAATTACTTCTGGAATTGGGTATGCTCCGATAAAACCAATGATATTAGATTTGGTCATCTTGCCAGCAATCATACCAGTTAAGTAGCGGGGTTCTTCAAAGCGTCCCAAATAAGTGCCGACATTGGCAGCACGTTTGTAACCCGTACAGTGTTCAAAATAAACATCAGGAAAGTCTTTGGCAACTTTAATTGTCGGATTCATGTAGCCAAAGGAAGTTGTAAAAATTAATTTGTTGCCATCTAATGCCAGTTGACGAATAACCCTCTCAGCATCAGCACCTTCACTGACATTTTCTATAAAAGTAGACCTCACTCTTCCTTGAAGATTCACTTCCATTTCTCTGCGTCCGAGGTCGTGGGCATAAGTCCACCCAAAATCACCTACAGGTCCCACATAAACAAAACCCACCTTCAATGGTTCATTAACTGCTATGGGTGATGTCCTTGGTGACACTCCACTCTGTGGATTATTAGATTTTCTTTCAGTACAGGCAGCAATGGTAAAGCTAGCTCCTGTAAAAGAGGCATATTTGATAAACTTACGACGATCCATATCTATCGCTTAGCTGTACTTAGTTAAAAATATCTCTCTGGTTGGTAGCAGATGCAGTTTAAGATTATATATTCGCTAAATTTTAACTTTTTGTTTTTGCCACTAACAGACCATTTATAAAGTAAATCTTAAGTTTGTAGTGGCGTGTCAAAGCTAAAATGATGCATTATAGCTTTCTTGTGGGATGGGCTTCTAGCCCGCCGATGAGGGATTTCCAAGAAATAAATTATCCCGGATTGTGGGGTAGACCGGACAGCCTGCCCCTCAGATGTGACGGGTGAGGACACCCATCCCACAAGAAAATTTGGGATGTTTTTTTATTTGGAAGTTCCTGAGGACGGTCTAGAAGCCCATCCCACAAGATTTTTCTAATGCACAAAATTAGGGTATCTAAGAGTTTGAAAACACGCCCTAGGGGGAATCAAACAAAATATTTGATACTTCTCTAACAATTAAAAAATTTAATCAGTAGGGTGAGTAATACTCTCCCTACAAATAAATTACAATCCTTAAACTTAGTTACCTGACAAACAAATACCGCAAGCCAATTAGTAATAAAAATATTCCATACAGCTTCTTGATCATTTCACTACTAATAAAAGGCTGATTTGCAAACAAAGCCCCAAACAAGTTTCCGATTATAAGACCAACTGCGATAATTACGGCATATTTTATATTGAGATTGCCGTTGCGATAGTAAATAATAGCAGCCAAAATTCCTATTGGTAATATTTGAGCGGCAATAGAAGTACCAGTAGCAAACTTTTGATCCAAACCAATTAGCAGCACCATAGCTGGCACCATAATTGCACCGCCGCCGATACCAAACATACCGCCAGCTACACCTGCGACAAGACCGATGAGTAATAATTGAAGGAGTATATTAGACATAAAAAATGATTGTTTGATTGCTAATTATAAATTTATTTCCGTTGATAAGATAGACTTTGCTAACATTCCATGCACACCTTTTTGCGGAGAATTGACCACCTGAGTGATGCGAAAATTTACCGCCAAACTGCACAATACATAAGCATCTTCTGGTGATATTCCTGTTAAGTTTACCAGAAAATCAATCATATTTTTTAAAGCCTGATCTAAGGCTGCATCTAAAGTTTGACCAAATCCCATTGTGATGATATCTGTATGAGTTTCAGCCATTGGTGTTGTCAGTTGCAAATCCTTGCGAAGTTTTAATTGAATAGTACCGTTCATGGATGTTTCAATGGCGGTGACGTTCACTTCACCATCTCCCTGTGCAGAATGTCCATCACCTATAGAAAACAAAGCACCAGGAACGAAAATAGGCAAAAATACTTTTGAACCCGCTTGTAGTTCACGGTTGTCAATATTACCTCCATAACAACCAGGAGGAATGGAAGAACGTTGCGTTTCTGGAGTGGCGACACCAAGAATGCCAAAAAACGGTTTCAAAGGAACTTTAATACCACTGTTTACAGGAAATTCAGCAACATTGTTTTCTAAATCAAGGGGAATGAATCTCAAAGCTGGTTGATTGAACTGCTGTGGTAACGCTCCCCAACCTGTACGAATAGCATTGAAACCAATGAGTAATCTAGGTTTAATGGCTTCTAATTTTACTTCCAAAACATCCCCCGGTTCTGCCTCCCGCACATAAATTGGCCCTGTCAGCAAATGGGGACCATCTGCAATTTTGCGTTCTGCTGGCAGATTTTGGCAAATATCAATAAATTCTGATGTGATAAATTCGCTTGGTGCTTTGTCGTAAATATAGTAACCAGTATATGTTTCCACATCTACTGTATCACCGGAGTCAACAATCAGTACTGGTTCTAATAAATTAGAAAATCCGCCTAGATGTACTGTATTTTTAGTAGCTTTGAGAATGTGATGAGCCATTGCCGCTGTTGTAGTTACTTCATAGATATTAAATAAAATTTATACAAATCATAGCTACATTACAATCTCTTGAGAGTTTACACTGTTGATATGCTCGAATTATTTATTGAACATACTTAAAATTTCTTAAATTACTTATATCAATTCTCTGTAAAAATGCGCTTAATATTTATATAGCCCAAACCCTAGAAGGGTTGGCTATAAGAACTAAGCCCGTCTGTGCGGGCTATATTAAGAGCGTTTTCATAGATAAATGGTATTAATACAATATTGCATAAATTCCTAACTAATCAAATTTGAAAAGCCTCTGCGCCCCCACCGAAGCTTTGAGCGGAGGTTTCCTCCGCTCAAAGCTTCTCTCTACCGTTACTCTGCGTTCTTCTACGTTTAAAAAAGCTACGATTTGACACAAACCTGTACTTAGGTTTGCTAAGCTTAAATAATATTTTTGGTATGCTCGCTAATTGCTTTAAGTATAAATCCTAGTTTTCATTTTGACTGTTATATTTTATCTTGGAAAGGAGCGTAGTAAAAAACACACAATCTTACTAAAAAAAATCGTTAAGACGCAATAAGGAATTATAAATATGAGAAGTACAGGAGTAGCTTATCTGCTTTGGTTAACTTGTCTTCTTGGATTAGCCGGAACTCACCGTTTTTATAGTGGTAAGTATGTTACTGGAATAATATGGCTGTTTACATATGGGTTATTTGGTTTTGGTCAACTTATAGATTTGCTTCTCATACCAGGAATGGTTGAAGAAAAAAATCTCAAATATAAGTTACTTTATGGTAGTCCTAATCAGAATAATACCCCGCATACCCAACAAGTAATTATTAATGTCGCTGATTATATAGCTCCAAATGCAAATACTAATAAGTCATTATCTTCCAAGTCTGATATTCAGATAGTTCTGGAATTAGCTAAAAATAATGGTGGAATTATATCTGTAACAGATTGTGTGATTGCTACTGGTAAACCTATTGTGGAAATAAAGCAGACTATTGATAACCTATGTTCTGAAGGTTTGTTAGAACCAAGTAATCATCCAGATACTGGCGCAATAGTTTATAAGCTTATTTAATTTGATTGGAATGAGCAACTGGAGGTTGAAAATTAAAAATTAGGAATTAATCATATTTACTAAAGTTAATCTTTAAGTTACAATTATTTTCTTTTCTAAATATGTTTCATACCGTCAAGAAATCTAGGTAAGTTTTAATGTAGTGCAAGCTTCTTAATCTATGCGATAAAAAAACCTGCACCATGCCACCGATTAGCTTCATTGGCTAGAGTTGGGTGATATACTCTGTGCAATCTGCCAGAAATCGGCGGATGTGATTGGCGATCGCATCTCCCTCTTCTTCTAAGGCAAAATGTCTTGCAGATGAAACTCTATGTTTTTCAAGTCGCGTTGATAGGGATGAGCACCTTTGGCAGGAAAGATGAAATCATTATCTCCCAGTAAACTTTGTTGTACTGAGAGTCTTCTTACTCCATTTAAGATAGCGATCGCCAGATGTCCAAAGGCGATAAAAAATGCGGGCGCTCTTTATGAGCAGTTATGGTGAGCCAATCAATTGGTTATGACGCTGCTAAACATGTGAAGGGACGCAAACGGCATCTGACGGTTAAAGCTATTTCAACTCATCTACAACATTTATGGGAATCAAACGGAGTCTATTTGAGCAGAAAATCAAATTGTTGCTGAGACAGGTACGAGCAACAGTACAACGCCATATCAGTATCATCATACTTGCAGTATTGTTCTTGGTGACGGCAATATTGCCCAGCACTGCTCATATGGTTACAGGAAATTTGCTCGCTCAAGCTTCGCTGAATGCCGAAAATTTGGTAGAGCAAGGCAAAGCTTTATATGAAGCTGAAAAGTTTAATGATGCAGTCAAGATTTTGCAACAAGCAGCCGCCGCCTTCGCTGGCAGTGGTGATAAATTAGGACAAGCCATGACTTTAAGCAATTTGTCCTTAGCTTATCAACAACTTGGCTTATGGAAAGAGGCAGAAGGTGCGATCGCCCAAAGTCTTAACTTATTACAAAATTTGGAGCGATCGCAAGAGCGTGCGGGAATTCTCGCGCAAACTTTAGATGTTCAAGGGCGCTTGCACTTGACACGGGGACAAACCGAAAATGCTCTCAATAGTTGGCAACAAGCCGCTGATATATATAAAAAATTAGGCGATCGCGTTAAATTAGTTCGCAATCACATTAACTGTGCTCAAGCATTGCAAGTTTTGGGCTTTTATAATCGGGCTGAAAATATTTTAGATGAGGTAAAGCAAACCCTCCAAAACATTCCAGACGCATCTGTTAGAGTTGAGGGATTCCGTAGCCTCGGCGACGTTCTCCGATTACTGGGTAAATTACGCGAATCTGAAGAGATATTGAAAGAGAGTTTAAAAGTAGCGAAATCCTTGCGTTCCAATCAAGTTATTAGTGAAGTTCTAGTTAGTCTAGGTAAGACAGCACGCGCACAAAAAAATCCCCAAGCTGCTTTAAACTTCTTCCAACAGGCAGCTGCCTTATCACCTCCCATTAATACGCGTATCGAATTACTGTTAAATCGATTCAGCTTGCTTTTAGAAACACAGCAATTTCGCGCTGCTACAGATTTGTTGCCGCAAACTCAGTCAGAAATTAATAAATTACCGCCTAGTCGGATGGCAGTTTACGCCCGGATTAACTTAGCTCAGAATCTAGCACGATTAAAAAAAGAGATCAAAAATCATAGTAACAAAGATACAAATAACATAAATACTCCCTCATGGTTGGATATTGCCCAACTATTAGCACCAGCAGTCCAACAAGCAAAAAGTCTGCAAGACAAACGAGCAGAATCTTATGCAACGGGTACTCTTGGCTCATTGTATGAACAAACTGAGCAGTTATCCCATGCTTTTGACCTGACGGAAAAAGCTTTGTTCACAACCCAAGCAATTGACGCACCAGATATTACTTATCAGTGGCAATGGCAGTTAGGACGTTTACTCAAGCAAAAGGGAGATATTAAAGGAGCGATCGCTGCCTACCAAGTAGCATTTCGTACTCTCCAATCTCTGCGTAGCGATTTAGTTGCCATCAATCCAGACATTCAGTTTTCCTTCACAGAAAGTGTAGAACCAGTGTATCGAGAGTTGGTAGATTTGCAATTGCAAAGTAAAGGAAACCTCGAAACCACTTCACAAAATCTCACCCAAGCTCGTGATGTAATTGAATCGTTAAAGCTGGCAGAACTGAATAACTTCTTTCGGTCTGCCTGTTTGGAACCAATTGTAAAACTTGACGAAGTGTTGTCTCAGGTTATATCTTATTAAATTTTAAATAACAACAACAACAACAGCGTAGCTGATATTAAGTTTTATCACTACGTTGTTTTTATGTACAAGAACAATAGTAATCTAAGTCTATAACGTAAATAGCGATATTAAG